>JASHYA010000289.1 GCA_030043315.1 Acidimicrobiales bacterium | reverse complement strand
CATACCCCGGGAGCCTAGCTAGAACGCCCTAATACTGTTAACGTTCATAACTATGGATTGTACTCTCGGAGGGCCGCGGCGGCCGAGCCGACCCCGAGGCCCTCGCTACCCGGCTGGGGCTGCGCGAGCCGGCGAGGTCTGGCACCTTCCGGAGTGCGCTTGGGGAGGCATCTGCCTGATCCGGGTCCCACTCGACGGAATCGCTTACCCAAGCATCGGCAGAACCGACGGACCATGATCGAGGTCGACCATCTCACCAAGCGCTTCGGACCGGTCACCGCGCTGAACGACCTGAGCTTCACGGTGCACGCCGGTCGGGTCACCGGTTTCCTCGGGCCGAACGGGGCTGGCAAATCCACCACCATGCGCGTGATCCTCGGCCTCGACGCCCCGACGGCCGGGCGCGCGCTCGTCGATGGCCGTCGGTACCGCCAGATCGTCCGTCCGCTACGCGAAGTCGGTTCGCTGCTCGACGCCAATGCGCTGCATCCAGCCCGCAGCGCCTGGCACCACGCGCAGTCCGTCGCCCAGAGCAACGGGATCGCAAAGCGCCGAGTGAGCGAAGTCCTTCAGCTGACGGGCTTGGAGGCCGTCGCCAAGCGGCGGGTCGGGACCTTCTCGCTCGGCATGAAACAGCGGCTCGGTATCGCCCTTGCCTTGCTCGGCGACCCGTCGGTGCTCGTCTTCGACGAGCCGATCACCGGCCTCGACCCGGAGGGCATCCACTGGGTCCGACAACTGTTCAAGGCCCTCGCCGCCGGGGGCCGATCGGTGTTCGTGTCCAGCCACCTGATGAGTGAGATGGCACTCACGGCCGACCACCTCATCATCATCGGGCGCCGTCGACTACTGGCCGACACGTCCGTCGAGCGGTTCGTCGAGGCCAATGCCCGCTCCGACGTCTTTGTCCGTTCCCCACGCGTCGACGCTCTCGCCCGATTGCTGAGCACCCACGGCGCCACCGTCACGACAGCCGGTGACGGCGGTCTAGCGGTGACGGGACTGGACGCCCCGGCGATCGCCGACCTCGCCGCCCAGCACGCCATCCCGGTACACGAGCTGACGCCGAGGCACGCCACCCTCGAGCAGGCGTATCTCGACCTGACTGAAGGAAGCGTCGACTACGCCACGGCTCCAGGACCCGGTGAGGAAACGGCGGACGGCTGATGGCGATTCACGACACCCTCCCACCTGCGAAGAGACCTGCGGTCGCCACCCGCATGATCGACGTGCTCGTTTCTGAGTGGACCAAGGTCCGCTCGGTCCGATCGACGTTCTGGCTCCTGGCCGTCGCGGCCGTCACCGCCGTTGGCGGCAGCACCATCGTCGCCATATCCGAGCGGACGAGCAGCAAGCCTCCGATGCCGGACCCGGTGGCGTCGGTCTTTCTGGCGTGGGTGGAGTACCCGATCCTCGCGGTCGGCATCCTCGGTGTGCTCAGCTTCACCAGCGAGTACACGACCGGGCAGATCCGCACCACGTTCACCGCCGTGCCGCAGCGTCTCACTGTGCTCGCCGCCAAGGCCGGCGTCACCGGCGTCGTCGCGCTGATCTTCGGCGAGTCACTCGCTTTCGTTTCATTCCTGCTCGCGGAGGCGATCCTCGCCGGTCATCAGGGCGCCACGTCGCTCTCCCACCCTGGAATCCCCATCAGGGTGCTCGCGGCCGGTTTCTGCGTGTGTGCCATCGCGATGCTCGGCCTCGGTCTCGGCGCCGTCATCCGAAACACGGCCGGCGCCGTCGTCGCCCTTCCGGCGCTGATCTACCTGCCGCTGGTCGTCCTCACCCTCCCCCACCCCTGGAACGACAACATCGGCAGATTCACGTTGCTCATGGCCGCATACCAGCTCGTGTCCGAGCACTCCCACGCGGGACTGCTCTCCCATCCACTTTCGCTTGCGGTCGTCGTCGCCTGGCCCGCTACCTCGCTTCTGATTGCCGCGGTCTTGATCAGACAACGAGACACCTGATTCGCTGCGACGCCCCGACACTTTCACTCCATCCCCGTGTTGATCGGGGCCAACCCGACCTCGCGCGCGCGTGGTCTATCGCGATATGCCCACCGACTCTCCGGGGAAGGGGTTCGCAGGTAGCGCAGCAGCGCTCAGGCGTTCCACGAGCAGGCGCCGGTCGAGGTCCTCGAGCGTCGTGAAGCGGTACAGCGTCTCAGGTCTCCAGAGGAACTCCGAGCTCTCCGAGTAATGGTCGTAGTGCATGTGCCAGCCCTTCTCCCGCTCTTCGGGGCTGAAGCGACCCTGGCGTTCGAGGAGCACCTTCCTCCTCCCGTGCGCGGTGGACCGGATCGGGTAGTGCCGCAGAAGGAACCGGTAGGGGAATACGCGCTGGTGCGGGAACTCGGGGTCGTGACCTCCCGACGACGCGAACCTGACCGGTTCTCGCTGAGGCTTCCACGCCTTCTGTTGGCGAAAGGCGGCGTGGTGGTCGCCGAATTCGAACCAGGTGAAGGCGTCCTCGAGCCTGCCCTTCCCCGTCCAGCGTTCGTCGACGGGCCGGAAGTTCATGACCACGTGGTCGATGCAGTTGAACCCGAACTGCTCGACGCACCACAGCGCACGGCGGAGCGACACTCCCGCCCAAGGCGACTGCCGGATCTCGTCGGCGTCGTGGTTCACGACCCAGTCGGCGCCCGAATGGTGGGCGACCTCCTCCACCCGCGTGAGCAGCTTCTCCAGTTCGAAATAGGCGGGTGGTACGTCTCTGGGAAACCGCTCGACGGTGACCCCGGGGTCGTTCGTGGCCCGAGTCGTGGCGATGTCCAGGGTTCCGTCGGTCGACCAGTTGTCGACGAGGTGCACACGGATTCCGTCGTCGCGAAGGCGCGAGAGGAGATCGTCGACGATGTCGGCCTCGTTGAAGGTGGCCACGATCGCGAGGACGTCGAAGCTGGGGGGCGTCGGCGCGACGGTCGTCGGGTCCCACCGGTCAAAGACCGTGAGGTGCATCCGTCGTGCAGCACCTGCAGGTCCGCGGCCTGAGAATCCGCGGAACGCGACCCGGGCGCGCGAACGGCGCGCGGTGAGGTCGTCCCACCGCACCGAGCTCGGACCGGCCCTCACCGTGACCGCGGCCGTCGGTGAGGGCATGGCGAAGGGGCTCCAGAGAAGCTCGGGACGCCCCGCGTCCGCCACGTGGAGGGTCCGCTCGAAATAGCGGGTGAAAGCGCGCACGACGTCTGGGCCGGGTGCGATGTCGCCCGGCGGAAACCGGCTGTTCACGGGCGTCGGTGCTCGTGGGTCGGCCCGGGCACGGGCGCCGAGGCTACCGCCACGCCCGGTGTCTGGCGACCGACGGCGCCGCGAGGGGAGGTGGTATGGCGGCGCCGTGCGACGATGACCGTGTGGACGACGAACCGGTACGCGATGACCCAAAAGCCCAGTACCGCGGGGCGGCACACCGGAGGCGTGCATCTCCGTCTCCCCTCCTCCGCCGCTTCGGGTCGGCCGTGGTGCAAAGCGGCGTGCTCCGAGGTGCCGGCGAACGGCTCGTAGCCCTCGACGCCGCGCTCGCCCGGGGACTCGCGCTGCCCGAGCCGAGAGACACGAGCGACGCCGTCGCGTCGGACGCCACGAACGCCCCGACAGTCGCCACGGTCGCACCTGCCGCACCTGCCGTCTCGCCGACCGTCGCGCCGTTCGTCTCCCTCTACCCGCCGGGCCACTTCTACTCCCCGCTTCCGGACCTCGCCGACATCGAGCCGCAGGCGGACCGGCTCTTCGACCCCCACCGGGACCTCCCAGGCGTCGAGCTCCGCACCGATCAGCAGCTCGAGCTGTTCCGCACGCTCGCGGCGTTCGCCCGGGAGGCGCCGCTCCCGGTCACCCCGGGCACGACCGCCCGCTACGGGGTGGACAACCCCAACTACGGGATCGGTGACGCGTCGATGCTCCAGGCGATGCTGCGTCACCTCCGTCCGAGCCACTACCTCGAGGTGGGCAGCGGCTACACGACGGCGCTCGCGCTGGACACGAACGAGCGGTACCTCGAGGGCGCGATGACCGTGACGGCGATCGAGCCCCACCCCGAGCTCCTGCGGAGCGTGATCCGCCCGGGTGACGACGTCGAGGTGTTCGCCGAACCGGTGCAGTCGGTGCCCATCGACCGGTTCCGGGCGCTCGGCGCAGGCGACGTCCTGTTCCTCGACTGCTCCCACGTCCTCAAGACCGGGAGCGACGTCCAGCACCTCTACACGAATGTGCTCCCGGTCCTCGCCGCTGGCGTCCATGTGCACGTCCACGATGTCTTCTGGCCCTTCGAGTACCTGCGTCACTGGGTAGAGGCCGGCCGTGCGTGGAACGAGGCGTACCTCCTCCACGCCTTCTTGCTCTTCAACGACGCCTTCGAGATCGTCCTTTGGAACCACTACCTCGCCATCGAGCACCCCGGGGTCGTCGCGGGGGAGCTCCCCGCGATGATGCAGACACCGGGCGGCGCGATCTGGCTCAGGCGTGGCGATGGACCGCGTCGGCGCGCGGGTCGGCGAAGTCAATCGAGCCGATGATGCATGTGCATCGCAATCGTTGATGCTATGATGCTCCCGATGAGGACGACGGTTACCCTCGACCCGGACACCGAGGCGCTCCTCAAGCGCAGGATGCGGGAGCGCGGGCTGTCGTTCAAGCAGGCCGTGAACGACGCGATCCGTGCAGGTCTCTCCCCCACCGGACCGAGACCCCGATTCCGCACGCCCACCGCGGACCTCGGCCTGCCGACCGTGAACCTGGACCGGGCGCTCGCCGTCGCGGCCGAGCTCGAGGACGAGGAGACGGTCCGCAAGCAGCGCGTGGGCAAGTGAAGCTCGTCGACGCCAATGTGCTGCTGTACGCGGTCAACGAGGCCGAGCCTCGCCACGTCGAAGCGCGTCAGTGGCTCGACACCACCCTCAGCGGCACGGAGGTGGTCGGCTTTGCGTGGGTGGTGCTGCTGGCGTTCCTGCGCCTCTCCACGAAGGTGAGTCTGTTCCCAAGGCCATTGAGCCTCGACACGGCCGTCGAGATCGTCCGTCTCTGGACGGGCGACGGCCCGGGCGTTGTCGTGGAGCCGACGCCACGCCACCTCGACGTGCTCGCCGGCCTCCTTCGCTCGAACGATGTGACCGGGTCGGGCGGCAACCTGGTGAACGACGCGCACCTCGCGGCGCTCGCCGTGGAGCACGACGCAACGATCGTGAGCTACGACCGGGACTTCCTGCGGTTCGCCGCGGTGCGTTGGAGCGAGCCGAGGTTCGGATAGCCCATCCGCACAAGTCGCCGAGATCGGCACGCGCCGCGTCAGTTGGCGGCGGCTCGCTGCGGGACGTCCTCGACCGGTGCCCGGATCGGGACGGCAGGCGCCGGTGTGGTTACCTGTCGCGCACGGCGCCGGTCCCAGATCGCCCACCCGAGCGTGCCGACGATCGCGGCAGCGGCGAGTGCGGCGATCACCAGGCCCACGCTCAGGAGCCCTGGCGAGTAGTGCAGCACGACGACGTGGTGCCCTCGGGGGACCACCGCGGTGAGCAGCAATGTGTCGTAGGTGTGGAGCTGGAGAGGTCGCCCGTCGATCGTGGCGTGCCAACCTGGGACGGCCGTGACCCGGAGCACGAGAAGCGAACGCCCGCTCGCGTGGACATGCACCGTCCATGTGCCCGATCGCGACTCCCGGGCACTTTCGACCGTGGGCCGGACCGTGGCGCTCCCTGCCCAGCTGTTCGACCACCTCCCGTCCTGGCCGCCGCCCGTCCCCGAGGAGAGCGGCACGACCGTCGCCCGCCCTGAGTCGGGGACCGCGTAGAGGGCCTCGCTGCCGATCCGGGCGACGAGCCTCGTCCCCGTTGGCCCGGCTGCGCCGCCCGGCTCGAGCACGTAGGCCGCGCCGAAGAATCGGGCCGCGCGGACCGAGGAGATCTCGGGGCAGAAGAGCGCGTTCTCCCCCGGTGGCGGGGTCTTGGAGATGCCGAGCAGCCCTCCGAGCGCGGCGTAGTACTGGGTCGTCATGATCGGGTCGTAGTCGGTGAGCTCGTCGATGCCGTAGACGGCGTTCACATCCGGCATGATCCCGACCAGGGGGAAGGCGTGCAGCGACGGACATGTGCCCATGGCGACGAGCTTTCCGTCGGTGTCGTGCTCGAGCGCCGCGATCGCGGGGGTGACCTTGAGCGGATCGGGTGTCGAAGAGAGGAACCAGGCGCCGCCGATGATGCAGAAGGCCGCTTCGACCCCGATCAGGAGTGCGAGCCCCCCACGGCCCGCGAGCAGACCGGCGGCACGGGTCAGTGCCGCCCGCGCCGGGTTGGCGTCGACCACCGTGCCACCCGCGCCGACGGCCGTGCTGCCCGCGCCGACGGCCGTGCTGCCCGCGC
>JASHYA010000288.1 GCA_030043315.1 Acidimicrobiales bacterium | reverse complement strand
GCTCCCGAGCCGGCATGGGCGGCGAGGGGCACGTACCAGGTGATCCGCATCATCCGGATGCTCACCGAGTTCTGGGACCGGGTGTCCCTCAACGAACAGGAGCGGATGATCGGCCGGCGAAGGTCGAGCGGCGCGCCCCTCGACGGCAACGACGAGTTCTCGCGCATCGACTACGAGGACGACCCTCAGGGCAACGTCATCCCGTTGAACGCGCACATCCGGCTGGCCAACCCCCGCACCCCGGCCACCGAGAAGAACCGCATCCTGCGGCGGGGCTGGAACTACGACCTCGGCATCGACGACGTCGGCAACCTCGACATGGGGCTCATCTTCGTCTGCTACCAGCAGGACATCGAGCGCCAGTTCATCACCGTGCAGAAGCGGCTCGAGAACGAACCGATGGTCACATACATCAGCCCGGTGGGCGGGGGTTACTTCTTCTGCCCCCCGGGCTTGTCGGGCTCGACCGACTGGTTCGGGAGGGGGCTGTTCGCGTGAGCGCGCGCCGGAGCGCGCCGGCCTACCGGCGCACGGCGCGTGACGTCGCCGTGACGCTGAAGGTGGCTGTGCCCGATCCGGCGCTGTAGCCGGACGCCGTGGCCGTCGCCTTGGCGCAGTACGTGCCGGTGGACGACGTGGAGAACGTGAAGCTCACCGACCCGCTCGACCCCGTCGTTCCGGACCCCGAGGCCGCGAGCGATCCCGAGCAGCTCCCGCTGTAGACGTCCAACGTCACCTTCGCGCCCTTGACCCCGCCAGACGTCCCGGTGACCTTCGCGGTGAGCGGCACCTCGTAGGTGCGACCTCTGGACGAGACGCTGCCGGCCGAGACCGACACCGCGAGCGTGGGCGTCGAGGTGACCGTGACTGTGGCGTGCGCGCTCAGGCTCCCGTACGTCGCCGTCACGGTCCCCGAACCGGCCGTCGTCCCGGCCGTGAGCGTGGTGGTCGTCGCCGGGCCCGCGGTGACTGTCCCGATCGTCCCCGTCGTTCCCCACGACGCGTCGACCGGCACCGTGTTCCCGTACTGGTCGGTTCCGGTGGCGGTGAACGTCTGCGTGGCCTCCTCGGCGAGCGATGCGGTGGTCGGCGACACGGCGATCGAGATCGGCGTGCCGGCGGAGACCGTCACGGAACGGCTGCCCTGGGTCCAACCGGACGACGACGCGGTGAGCGTCGGCGACCCCGCGACCGTGTCCTTGTAGGAGAAGGACGCCGTCGTTGTTCCGGCCGCCACTGTGACGGTCAGGGTCTTCGAGAAGGTTGTGCCGCCGGTGGCCGAGAAGGCACCCCCGGCAGACGTCGAGGTGAGCGAGACCGGGACCTTGCTCGTCTGGCTCTTCGACAGGTCGACGGAGAGCTCGACCGTTGTGCCCGCCTTCATCGAGACGGAGGTCGATGTGAACGACAGCGAGCCGGACGTGGCGCCGTTCACCGAGCCGGCCGTTGTGTTCCAACTGCCGAGCCCGTCGCAGAGGTTGTACCCCTTCTCGCACGTGTGCCCGTTGCTCCCCGACGTGATGTCGTAGAGCTTGATGTTCGGCCCGTAGACGAATGTGGCGTTCACGTGGTCGTCCGCAGCGGCGGAGTGCGCCGCCCAGATCGGCGTCGCCACGCTCGTGCCCCCGACGACCACCCAGCCCGGGGTGCCGAATGTGTGGTTTTCCACCGAGTCGTAGATGGAGACGCCGGTGTCAGGGTTGGCGTCGAGCGCGACGTCGGGGGTCGCGCGCTTTCCCTTGCATGTGGCACCCGACTGGTCGTAGCTGGGGAAGGCCGCCTGGGCTTTCGACGCCGTCTCGTACTTGCTGCAGCCGCCTCCGCCTGTTTTCCAGGCCGACTCCGACTTCCAGGTTCCTGTCGAGGTGACTGTGAGGGTCGTCCCGCCGACCGAGATGACGTCCGGCGAGGCGGAGGGATAGATGACTTCGGATCCCGTGTCACCGGCGGCCGCGAAAAAGCTGTCACTCGATGTGAAATCACCATCGAACGCCGTCTCGCCCGAGGATTCGGACCCGCCCCAGCTCATCGAGAC
Organism: Acidimicrobiales bacterium; assembly: GCA_030043315.1. Taxonomy (GTDB): domain Bacteria; phylum Actinomycetota; class Acidimicrobiia; order Acidimicrobiales; family RAAP-2; genus JAJYVT01. The sequence continues at coordinate 4,465 of JASHYA010000288.1, read as the reverse complement.
GTACTGGGCGTGGGCGGCGGCGTACTTGACCGCGGTGAAGAGGCTTGTGTAGCTGTCTGTGCTGGCCTCGACGAGGAGGATGTGCGCGTCAGGCGCGATGGCGTGCGCCCACTCGACGTCGAGGCTGATCTCGACGTCCCATCCCGATGTCGTCGCGGGATACGTCGATCCACCGGACTCGTTCACCCTGGAGAAGCATCCGTCTGTGGTCGTGCACCCGGGGAGTCCGTACTCGGACGAGAAAGTCGAGAGGTTGCCGGCGATTGTCGGGTCGTTGTAGGCGTCGACGACCGCGATCGTCTTCCCCGACCCTGTGCCGTCGTCGCTCGTGGCGAAGCCGTAGGCCTTCTTGATCGTTGTCGGCGAGTAGCCGGTCGGTGAGGAGGTCGCCTCGGCGCCGACCCTGTGGTGGACGCGCGCGAGGCAGGTCGCGTAGCCGGCGGGGACGGTCCCGCACGCCGGCGTGGTCGTCTCTGTGCTTGTCGCCGAGGTCCCCGTGGTGTTGGCCGCACGCGCGGCGTGCACGGCGCCCGCGGCGACCGCCGCCGGCACGATCCCTACAACCGCCGCGGCCAGCGTCAACGACGCGGCCGCCAGCGCGGTGCGAATGCGTCCCATGGTCCCCTCCGCCTCCTCCGCCACGGCTTCCGACCCCCGCCGCCCGCGGGCGCGACCGGAAGCGCCAGTTGCGCACCGGATGATAGCTCCGCGCGCGCCGCCGGCCGCCTCCGCCGACAAGAATTGGGCCGTGCGATGGAGGAGAGGTCTCCCTCGACTGCGGTGGGCGTCGGCTCTCCTGGCGCTCGCCGGCCTCCTGGCTGCCGGGCTCGTCGGCGCCACCGGTCGGGCAGCCGAGGCCGCCTCGACCCCGCCACGTCCCGTGGGGGTGGTGGTCGAGAGCGACGGTCTCCGGGTCACCGTGACCGCGGCGGGCTCGGGCACCTCGACCACCCTCCGCTTCACGCTCACCGCCACCGACGGCCACGCCCACGGAGCACTCGGCTACGACGTCGTGTTCGGCGACGGCAAGAGCACCAGCAACCCGGTGCCGCAGTTCTGCGTGGCGGGCACCGGCATCTCCCAGCACGACGTCTGGCACCTCGCCCACCGTTACGCAGCCGGGACCTACCACGCGACCTTCACCGTCCGCGCCAACTGCACAAGGGCGGTGACCAGGGCACGACTGACCGTGCGGGCCGCTTGACGGAGAGGATCCACGCCTGCAGGGCGGGTCGGCCCTGTTTCCTCACCCACGGGCCGAGCAGACTGGGACCATGGCCGAACTGAGGACATCGCCCGAGGCCGCCCAGTTGTGGCGGGAGATCGGAGCCCTCCTCGACGAGCTCGGGGTCGGCAGCTTGGGCCGGCTGAGCTGGCAGAGCGACCTGCCCAAGGAGTTCGGCCTCGACAGCCTTGCCGTGGTCGAGCTGCACGACCGACTGGAGCACGCCTTCGGGGTGCGGTTGCCCGCCGAGGCCCTGGCCAACGCCCGGACGCCGGCTGAATGGCTGGACGCCGTCCTCGCGGCACGCGGGTCGCCCCGTCAGGCGGAGAAGCTGCCGGCCGGCTCGGCGACCACGCAGCCCCTGCCGCCCCCTGACCTGGGTCACCGCACCCCGGACACGCCCTGGCCGGTCTCGGCGGGGACGCTCGTCGAGGCCCTGGGCTTCCACGCCCAGGTTCACCCGGAGCTCGTTGGGATCCGCCTCCTCGGCGACAGGGGAGCGACGGCGGAGGACCTGAGCTACGGGACGCTCGAAGCGGAGGCCAAGGCTTATGGCCGGAACCTCGTCGCCGAGGGGTTCGAGCCCGGCGAGCGGGTCGCCCTCATGCTGCCGACCTGCCGTGCCTACTTCGTGGTGTCGATGGGCGTGCTCATGGCCGGCGGAATACCGGTGCCCATCTACCCGCCGGCCCGACTGTCGGTGCTCGAAGAGCACCTTCGCCGTCAGGCGGTGCTCCTCGACAACGCCGGCGCCAGTGTGCTCGTGACCATCCCCGAGGCGTTGCTGGCGGCCAGGCTCTTGCGGACCCAGGTACCGAGCCTCAGGTCGGTGCGGACGCCCTCGATGCGGGCTGCGGCGAGCGGCGTGCCCCGGGCGCTCCCCACCGTGGGCCCCGACGACATCGCCCTCATCCAGTACACCTCGGGGAGCACCGGTGACCCCAAAGGGGTCGTGCTGACCCATCGCCAACTGCTCGCCAACATCCGGGCCATGGGTGAGGCGGCGCGAGCGGACAGCACCGACGTGTTCGTCTCCTGGCTCCCGCTCTACCACGACATGGGACTGATCGGGGCATGGCACGCGGCGAGCCTGTACTTCGGGATGCTGAGCGTGTTCATGTCGCCCCTGGAGTTCCTGGCGCGGCCGGCGACCTGGCTGGACGCGGTCGCTCGGTACTCCGGCACCCTGTCGGCCGCCCCGAACTTCGCCTACGAGAGCTGCGTCGAGCGGGTGGACGACGCCGAGCTCGAGACCCTCGATCTTTCGTCGTGGCGGCTCACCTTCAGCGGCTCCGAGCCGGTCAGTCCCGCGACCTGCGAGCGGTTCACCAGACGCTTCGCTCCCTGCGGGTTCCGCCCGGAGGCCCTGTGCCCGGCCTACGGCCTCGCCGAGGTCGGCGTGGGGGTCACCTTCACCCCGCTCGGGCACCCGCCGCGCGTCGACACCGTCCGCCTGGCGGACCTCGAGCAAGGCGGAGTGGCGGTGAGCGTCCCGAAGGACGATCCCGCCGGCATCTCGCTCACGGGCTGCGGCGTGCCACTCCCCGGCTTCGAGGTCCGGGTCGCCGACGACCAGGGGCAGGCGGTTCCCGAGCGGCATCTCGGCCGGGTGGAGCTGCGCGGGCCGTCGGCCACCGCGGGCTACTTCGCCAACGAGGCGGCAACCGCGGCGCTGTGGGACGGGGACTGGCTGGACACCGGCGACAGCGGGTACCTGGCCGACGGGGAGCTGTTCCTCACCGGTCGGGTGAAGGACATCGTCATCCGCGCTGGTCGCAACCTCCACCCCGAGGAGCTCGAGCGGGCGCTGGCCGAGCTGCCCGGGCTGCGACCGGACGCGGTGGCCGTGTTCGGGGTGGCCGACCCCGCTCGCGGGACCGAACGGCTGGTCGCCGCGGCGGAGACCGACCAGCGTTCCCCCGAGGGGCAAGAGGCGCTGAGGGCCGCGGTGGCCCGCCGATCGCTGGAACTCCTCGGGGTCGCTCCCGACGAGGTGCTCCTCCTCCCCGCGGGGTCCATCGTCCGGACGGCCAGCGGCAAGATCCGCCGGAAGGCCACCCGCGACGCCTATCTGGCGGGCACCCTCGGCCGTCCCCCGTCGCCGGTCTTCGTCCAGCTGGGTCGCTTCGCCTTGTCGGGAGTGCGGCCCTTCGGCCGCCACCTGGCCCGGCGCGGCGACGAGCTCGTGTACGCGTTCTGGGTGTGGGCGCTCGTCGTCATGGTCGGAGGGGCCGCCTGGCTCTGCCTCCTCCTGCCCCTGCCGCCGCAGGCACGCTGGCGGCTCACCCGGGCGGCGGGCCGGCTCCTGACCGCGGGCGCCGGCATCGACTTCCACGTCGTCGGGGAGGTCCCGACCGGCACCACGGCGTACGTCATCGCGTCCAACCACCCGAGCTTCGTGGACGGGCTCGCCCTCGTCCTGGCCATGTCCGATCCCCTCGTCTTCGTGTCCAGCACCGACTTCGAGCGGCAGCGTCTCGCCGGCACCCTGCTCCGCCGGCTCGGCTCCGTCTTCGTCCACCGGGGCCGGCCCGAGGAGAGCGCGGGCGACCTCGAGCTTCTGGTGGAGGTGGTGCGCAAGGGGGGCCGCCTCGCGGTCTTTCCCGAAGGCTCCATGACCCCAGGGATCGGGCTGCGCCGTTTCCACCTCGGCGCTTTCACCGTTGCCGCGCTCGCGGGATGCCCGGTGGTCCCTGTCGGCATCCGCGGCACCAGGCAGGTGGTGCGGCCGGGCAGCTACCTCCCGAGACGAGCGTCGGTCGAGGTGGTCATCGGTTCGCCGCAAACCGCCGACGGCCGGGGCTTCACGGACCGGACCAGACTCGCCGAAGCCGTACGCCGGTCGATCAGCGAGCTGGTGGGAGAGCCGGAGCTCGACTGAACGGCCTCATCGCGGATCCGGACCGCAGCGCGACGAGCACGGCGTCGCCCAGGGACGGAGGGCGATGAGAATCGATGGATCCCCCCGTCTGCACGGGGTACGGCGAGCGTGGCGCAAGCGAGGAGCGCACCATGACCGACGTCGCACCAGTGTCAGTGTTGGGCGCCATCGGCGCGCGGCCGCAGACCGTCTTCACGATCCTCGTCGATCCGAGCCGCCATGTGGAGATCGACGGCTCCGGCATGCTGCGCGGCGCGATCGACGCCGCACCCGTGTCAGGCCTCGTTCGCCCGAGGAGCTCCGAGAGCTCACGAAGGACGGCACCGTCTGGATCGGCGCGATGACAGAGTCCCTCGTGC
>JASHYA010000287.1 GCA_030043315.1 Acidimicrobiales bacterium | reverse complement strand
CACCGCCACACCGGTGCGGCGAACATCAGGCCGGTACAGATCGAGCCAGCGCGCGAGGGCCGCGGTCGTCTGGCGGACGACGGCGCGGTTCATCCTGTTGGGACCGGCGCCGACCGCCCCACGCAGACCGGCGGTGCCGAATTGGAGCCGGCCGGAGAACCGGTCCTCGAGCTCCGCGCGGGCCGCGTCGCCGCCGTCGGCGAGCAGCCGCTCGATCTCCGCTCGGTCGCCGTCGTCGGGATCCTGTTCAGCCCACGCCCGCGCCGCGGCGAGCACATCGGTGGTCACAGTGAGGAAACTACCGAGGCGAGCAGCCGCCCGACACGGCCCGCGGCGGCCTTGCCGGCGGCGACGACCTCCGCGTGGTCGAGTGCGGCGCCGGTCCGGCCCGCTGCCGCATTGGTCACGAGGGAGACACCCAGCACCTCGAGACCCAGATGCCGTGCGGCGATCGCCTCGAGCACCGTGGACATGCCGACCAGGTCGGCACCGCTGCCCGTCAGCATCGCGATCTCCGCCGGGGTCTCGTAGTGCGGGCCGCGCAGCCCTGCGTAGACCCCCTCGGCGAGCGTGGGGTCCTCGGCGCGGGCGACCGCACGGAGCCGCGCGCCGTAGAGGTCGGTGAGGTCGACGAAGGGGAGGCCGTACCCCGCCGGTGGCGGCGGCCCCTCGAGCGGCGAGGTCGCCGTGAGGTTCAGGTGGTCGCGGATGAGCACGGGCTGACCGACGTCGCAGGCCGGGTTGACGGCGCCCGCTGCGTTGGTGAGCACGATGACCCGGCACCCGGCTGCGGCCGCGGTGCGCACACCGTGCACCACCGTCGCGGGCGCGTGCCCTTCGTAGAGATGCACGCGACCGGCGAGCACGAGGACCCGCCGGTCACCGGACACCACGGAACGCACCGTCCCGGAGTGGCCGACCACCGCCGGCTCGGGAAACCCGAGCGCGCGCATCGGCAGCTCCACCTCGGCGTCGCCGATCTCGTCGGCGGCCGGGGACCAGCCAGAGCCGAGGACGATCGCGATGTCATGACGTTCGATCCCGCTCGCCTCTGCGAGCGCCGCCGCGGACGCCCTGGCAGCGGCGTAGGGATCCGGTATCGAGGTGTCCACGTCGTCAGTCTGCAGTGTCCGCGCGGGCCACGCCTGCGCGTGCGGCCGGCCTCAGGAACGTGCCGCGCCGGCGGCTCAGGTGGTCGAGCGGTCGACGACCGGCCAGGTCGGACGGTCCTGGTCGGGCGGTCACCGCCGGCATGGGTCCGGGGTGAGCCGTGGCACCTGGCGCAGCCGGACCCCTCGTGATCTCCCCTCGGCCGTCACATACCTGTAAGCTCCCCGCAATCCACTGAGACCAGCGACCTCTCCGGTCTGCTCCGACACCCAAGGTACGAGCGCCCGAAGGGGAGGTCCGACCAATGAGGGGGTTCTGCCCATGCACGGCGGAAATGTGTCCGAATCAAACGTCAGGCGCGGGGGGCACCGCACCAGATTGTGGGCGACGGCGATCTCGCTGGCGGGCATGACCGCCTTCGTCCTCACGTTGACGAGCACCGCGGTCAGCGCCTCGCCGTCGAGCCGCTCGCACCACGCCACCCACAAGGCCGGCTCGACCTTCAACGCATGTGAGGTGACCGACACGGGCGGCATCCACGACGAGTCGTTCAACGAGGCCGCCTACGACGGGATGCTCGACGCGGCCGCGGCGGACAAGTCGATCAAGACCCACTACCTGAGCTCGCACGCGGAGACAACATACGTCCCGTTCATCACAAAGTTCCTCCACTCGGATTGCGGCATCATCGTCACGGTCGGCTTCGACATGGCGACAGCGACGCTCAAGGCCGCAGAGAAGAACCCCAGCCAGAAGTTCACGATCGTCGACAACACCTACACAAAGGTGTACAAGAACCTCCTCGCGCTCCACTACGAGACCAACGAGGACGCCTTCCTGGGCGGCTACCTGGCGGCAGCGATGAGCGCGAGCGGCATCAGCGGTCTGAAGACCGGGATCGTCGGCACGTTCGGCGGCCAGAACATCCCGACCGTCGACGTGTACATGGACGGCTGGGTCGCCGGCGTCTACTACTACAACAAGGTGAACCACGCGCACATCAAGGCGCTGGGCTGGACGCCGAAGGCCGGGAGCAAGCCCGGAAGCCTCGAGGGCAGCGGGCTCTTCACCAACACATTCACAGACGAAGGGAAGGGCTACACCGACGGCTCGACCCTCCTTGCGCAGGGCGCGGACATCATCTTCCCGGTCGCGGGCGACGTCGGGCTCGGCGCGGCGAGGGCGGTGAAGGACAAGGGCACCGGCTACGACATGGAGTGGGTCGACACCGACGGCTGCCTCCTCGCCAAGGAGTACTGCTCGCTGTTCATCACGACCGTCGAGAAGGGCATCGAGCCGTCGGTGGAGGACGCGGTCCTCTCGGCGGCGCACGGCACCTTCAAGGGCGGCCAGTACAACGGGACCCTCGCCAACGGTGGCGTGGGGCTCGCCCCGTACCACGACTGGGCAAGCAGGGTTCCGTCCAAGGTCAAGAAGGCGATCACATCGATGAAGAAGGAGATCGAGGCGGGGAAGCTCTGCACGAGCGCGATCTGCTGGTCGAAGTACGCAGCGTCGTGACATTTGCTCGCCGAGGCGGTCACCGATACCCGAGGTGACCCCGAGGTGACCCGAGCGTCGACGGTGGCAAGGGGAGGCTGGGGACGGTTCCCGGCCTCCCCTTCCGTCGTTGCCTGACAGGCACGGCCACGCTCGGCGTGTGAGGCTGGTGCCGTGAGGCTCGAGCTCGACGGGATCACCAAGCGGTTCGGGCCGCTGGTCGCGAACGACCACGTCAGCCTCACCGTCGAGCCAGGGGAGATCCACTGCCTGCTCGGTGAGAACGGGGCGGGCAAGTCGACCCTCATGAACGTGCTCTTCGGGTTGCTGCACGCCGACTCCGGGGAGATCCGCATCGACGGCGCCCCGGTCACCTTCGCGGACCCCGGCGAGGCGGTTCGGCACGGCATCGGCATGGTGCACCAGCACTTCATGCTCATCCCGGTCTTCACCGTCGCCGAGAACGTCGTGCTCGGCTTCGAGCCGACCCGTCGCTTCGGCTGGCTCGACCGGCGCCGTGCACGC
>JASHYA010000286.1 GCA_030043315.1 Acidimicrobiales bacterium | reverse complement strand
CGACCTCGGGGCGGCGACTACCCAGCAATCGGAGCGAAGGCTTCGAGTGCGATCCCGTCAGGGTCCTTGAAGCTCAGCACCGACCCGTAGGGCACATCGACGATGGGGCTGTAGGTGGCTCCCTTAACCCCGAGGTGGCTCCCGAAGGACGCGAGATCGTCCCGCGAGTCGACTGCAAATGAGACGTGGTCGAGTCCGGTCCGTTCGGGCGCGAAGGCGTCCCCCGACCCACGAGGATGCTGTCGGAGGCCCAGACCCGTCCCGCCGGGCAACAACCCGAAAGCGAAAGCAATCTCGTTTTCGTCCGTGCCCTCCATGAGCATCTGCCAGCCGAGGACGTCGGCGTACCACTGCTTGCTTTGCCCCAAGTCGCTGACGGTGAGCGCCACATGTGAGACACCACTGAACTCGGTCATCGCTGACTATCTCCCAGTCCGTTGGCCGCCATGGCGGTTCTCAGCTCTTCTCTACGCCTATTCCGATGTAGGACTCGCCCGCTTTGAGATGAAAGAGCTTCCCTGACTCGACGGTCGCGTCCACCGCCCAGCCATGGCCCGTTGCCTGAATCGCCGCCCCGGACGACGAGATGTCGCCAACCGTCACCTTGAAGCCGGCCGCCTTTAGCTGATGCTCGTAGGCGCGCGTCACAACCGGGATACTGCCTTTCACCGCGAAATTGACCCCCAACTCCTCACCCAGCTTTGTCTCGGCCGAGCTCAGCACGGTGCCGCCTTTGGGCAATGGCACCGACTTGGGGAACCCTTTGGGGAGCTTCGCCCCTGACTTCAGCGCGACGGCTGCAGCCGGCGGCGCAACCGATGCGGGTACGACCGCGGCAAGAGCTGCGACCGCGCCGCCGAGAGCGAGGGCCATGACCGCCCGGCGGGCGACACCGACTCGCCGACAACTCGGGGGTGGCGGCAGAGCGTCCTGCGGCCGAGCGTCTTCCGCGAGATGTTCTCTCAAGGGGGCCGCTCCTTCCTCCCCTCTCGTCCGAGAGCGTTGCACCATGGGCCCGCAGCGTCTATTCGATTTTCCTCGTCAACCGTTCCGTCTGTGCGGTAAGTCCTTACCGGGTGCCCACCGGCGGGCGTAAGGAACGACGGTGCTGGCCGGAGGCGTAACGCGGCCCCAAGCCGACCGCGAATTCGGTCGCGCCGTGGGCACCCGATGCCTCGCCGGCTGAATCCCCAAATCCGACGCGTCAGGTAAGGTTTCCCCGCATGGGCAAGTCCACGCTCTTCGGGTTCCCCCACCCGGTCAACGAGACGTCGGCGCGGGTGGTCGCCTCCGGCGTGGTGGTCATGGCCGCGACGGCCGCACTGGCTGACCAGCCATGGATCATGGGTCCGCTCGCTTACGGCTTCGCCGCTCGTGTGGCTGCCGGTCCGACGCTGAGCCCTCTTGGGCTGGTAGCCACCCGGGTCATCACCCCTCGGCTCCATCTCCAGCACCGCTACTCACCGGGGCCGCCCAAACGGCTGGCCCAGGCCATGGGCCTAGGGATGTCGACGACTGCCCTCGTCCTCTACTACGGGGCTCACCGGCCTCGAGCCGCCCGTTTGTTCCTCGGAGCGCTGGCCGTCGCCGCAGGTCTGGAAGCGGTCTTCGGGTTGTGCCTCGGCTGCAAGCTCTTCGAGCTCGGGATGCGGACCGGGGTGGTGCCGGAGTCGGTCTGCGAGGAATGCCGCGACATCTGGAACAGCCGAGAGCCCCGCGCCGCGTGACGCGAAGTGGTTCGTGCGCGGTGGCAATCCGTGGTCGAGCCCGAGACAAGAACCGAGAAAGAACCGACAGAAGAAGAGAGGAATAGCTGACTCATGATGGCAACCATGCGCCGCGTGGCGCCCGCACTGGCTCTAGCGACCTTCACCGCTATGACGACGATCGTGTCCTTGCCTCTCCAGAGCGGCGCGTCGGCGACAAAGGGCACGGTCAGCTGGGCCGAGCCGCCGGCGAGCGTGCCGAACTTCATCTTTCCCTTCTTCAGCGACGCCGACGCATCGAACCTGAACGTCTACGACTTCGAGGAGCTGTTGTACAGACCGCTCTACTACTTCGGTGGAAAGTCTGACAGCGACGCGCTGAACCTCACACTCTCGCTCGCGAAGGCACCTCGGTACTCGAACGACGACAAGACCGTGACCGTAGAAATGAAGACATATCGATGGTCCAACGGCACGAAGGTCGATGCCCAGGACGTGCTGTTCTGGTTCAACATCCTTCACGCGGAGAAGCTGAACTACGCACTGTACGTTCCTGACGGGATCGCCATCCCGACATCGATCGCATCGGTGTCGTCTTCGAGCCCGACGACGGTGACCATCAAGCTCAAGAGGTCCGTGAATCCCGAATGGTTCACCGAAGATGAGCTGTGGCAGGTGGTGCCGCTCCCGCTGGCGTGGACAAAGACGTCGAGCACCTCGAAGGCCGGTGCTGCTGGATGCGCGACGGCCGCGTACGGAACCGCGGACGCGAAGTGCAAGCCGGTGTACACCTACCTGTCCGAGCAGTCCGGCTACGACCCTACAAAGCCGACCGCGAGCAACGACGCGCTCTCCACGTACGCGACCAACCCTCTATGGCAGGTGGTCGACGGACCCTTCCACCTGACCGCATTCAACGCCACAGGCGACGTCACCATGGAGCCGAACCGGACCTATTCGGGGCCGAACAAGCCGACCGTGAAGAAGTTCGAGGAGAAGCCGTACACGACAGGTACGGCCGAGTACAACGCGCTCGTGACGGGACAGGTCGATGTGGGCTACCTGCCGACGCAAGAAGTCACCGTGACCACCAAGACACCGAACAAGGTGGGAACGAACAACTCGCGCCTCGCCTCTGCGTTCGATGCCAGCCCGCTGAACGGGTTCCGAATCAACTACCTCCCCTACAACTTCAAATCCACGGGAGATCACGGGGCAGCTGGAAAGATCTTCTCGCAGCTCTACTTCCGGCAGGCGATGCAGCGTCTGGTCGACCAGTCCCTCTATATCTCGAAGATCTTCAAGGGGTACGGGGTTCCCGACTACGGACCTATTCCCCTCGAGCCGACCACTCCCTACATCAGTTCATTCGAGAAGACCAACCCCTATCCCTACGACCGCGAGAAGGCCGAGGCCCTGCTGACCTCCCACGGTTGGAAGGTCGTATCGGGCGGTGTCGACACGTGCGAGCGGGCGGGGACGAGCGCCCACGACTGCGGCAAAGGGATCACGAAGGGGACGCAGCTCTCGCTCACCCTTCTCTACTCGAGCGGGACAACGGAGCTGAAAGATCTGCTCGAGAGCGAGAAGGCGAGCTGGGCATCGGCTGGCATCGACGTCTCGCTGTACTCGCAGTCCACTGACACGGTGCTCGGAGACGTCGTACCCTGCCCCAAGGGTTGCTCGTGGGAGCTCGCCGCGACGGGTGGAGGATGGACCGACACAGTCTACCCAACCGAGCCGGTTCTTTTCAGCACTGGTGCGGCGGCGAACGCTGGGAGTTACTCCACACCTGAGGCTGACGCGCTCATTGAAGCTACGGAGCTCACGAGCACCGCGCTGACACGTTACGAGAATTACTTGACCGAGAACCTGCCGGTGATCTGGGAGCCGAACCCGGCGGACTCCATTACCGAGATCCACAAGGGCCTCGACGGAGTCACTCCGCAAAGCGCCTTCCAGGCCATCACACCGGCCAACTGGCACTGGTCGTCGTAAAGGTTGGAGACTGGGTGGCGCTTGCACAAGTCAGCATGCGCGGGCGCTCGTGTGGCGGGCGCGGAGACCTGATGGAGTTGGGCACTCATGCGGGTGACAGCATGAAGCGGACGGTCACCGGCTTTCGCCAGGATCAAGGCGGAGACTGGGTGGCTGAGCTGTCCTGCGGCCACGACCAGGATGTCCGCCATCGTCCGCCCTTCCAACCGCGGCCCTGGGTGCTGAGCGCAGGCGGGCGTGAGGAACGGCTTGGAACGTTCCTCACGTGCCCACTGTGTGACCGGGCGGAGCTACCCAGGGTGATCCGGCACGTCCGGTCAAGTCCTGTATGGGACGAGAACACTCTCCCGTCGCGCATGCGACGGGCCCATCGACTGGCCGCGGGAACCTGGGGGGTGATCCGCGTACGCGAAGGCCGCCTTCGCTTCTGCCTGGAAAGCGACCCGCCGCTTGCCGTCGAGCTCGACCCGAGCTCTGCGCACCAGGCGATCCCGCCCGACGTCGATCACGAGGTCCAGCCGTTGGATCGTGTCCGCTTCTCGGTAGACTTTTTTGCCATCGAGAGGAGCGAGCATGCCGCTCATGTGTCGCGATCGGATGAGCCGGATGTCCCGGCGACCGAGGAGGGCGGCGACCCTGCATGCTGGGCGTCGCTGCTCTGCCCCGACTGCGGGGCCGTGCTTCCTGCCGATCCGCACCGACCGGACTGTCCGGCATCGCGTGGCTGACGTGCGCTGGCTGGACGCGACGACACCGGGCCCCTCGACCGCCCATCTGCCGTGACCGCAGGGGAAGAGTCGCCCGGACTCTCAGAGCTCTTCGACGCGCACGTCGCCGCCGAGTTCGTCGCCAAGGATGCCGACGCAACGATCGCGACCATGACCGACGACCCGACGGTCATCCACGTACCGACCCTGACCGGCGGTCGGGGCAGAGACGAGCTCCACGCGTTCTACCGTGACCATTTCATCCCTTCATGGCCTGACGACGTCGAGCTGGTGCCCCTCTCGCGCACCGTCGACGCCGCGCGGGTCGTCGACGAATTCATCGTCCGCTTCACTCACAGCCGGGAGATGCCGTACTGGCTCCCCGGCATCGCGCCGACCGGCCGGGCCGTGGAGGTCCCCCACGTCGTCATCATGGGCTTCGAACGCGGCAAGGTGGCCTACGAGCACATCTACTGGGACCAGGCGTCGCTCCTCGTCCAGATCGGCGTGCTCGATCCCGAGAGGCTGCCCGTCGCCGGTCGTGCCACGGCGCGAGCACTCGTGGACGCCAGCGTGCCGATGAACCGGATCATCGCCGCCACCTCCTGAATCCGCGGCCGGCGAAGATTGTCTCGCTCGTAGGGATTCGTCACCGTGGGGAATTTCTCCCCGGAAGCCGAAGAGGGGAAGGCGCCCCCGTGTCTCCCAGGTCAATCCTCCTTGGCGACCATCACCTCGGTCGACTTGATGACCGCCAGTACCGAGTCGCCGACGGCCAGTCCCAGCGCCTCGGCCGAGTCCCTGGTGATCGCGGCCACTACCTCTTGACCACCATCCAACCGAATCACGACCGTGGACATCACCGCCCCGTGGTCCACCTTGGCTACCCGACCGGCGAGCTGATTCCGTGCACTGATCCGCATGAGAGAGAACGTAGCGGTCATTGGGGGGCGTCCCGGTCACGTGAGTACCCTGACCACCGATGAGCGCAGAACCACGAGGGCCGGTGATGCAGGTGCTCGGGCGGGTCCGGTCCCCGTTTCCAGATCCCCGCTCCGCTCCTCGTCAGGGGCGACTCGCGCCGCGGGCAACGGCCACGGTCGAGATCTACGAGCCCCACCGCGGCGGGCTTCAGGACCTCGAGGGATTCGACTACCTCTGGTTGATCTGTTGGCTTGATCGACCTCGCGATCGGGTCGAACTTCCCGATCGAGTGAGGCCGATGTTCCGACCAGAAGGCTCGAGCGTCAGCCTCCTTGCGACTCGGTGTCCGATACGGGCGAGTCCCATCGGCATCAGCCTCGTGCAGCTCGAGCGGCTCGACAGCCAATCCGGTCGAATGACCGTCCGCGGCGTGGACCTCGCCGATGGCACCCCGGTTCTCGACGTGAAGCCCTACGTGCCGGCCTTCGACCGTCCGCCCGCAGGACTGCCGATGACCGCCGGCTGGTACGACGAGGATCGACTGGAAGCGCCGCTACCGATCGACGCCGCGAGAGCGGAGGCCCTGGACGCCGCCTTCGGCTGGTTGGAAGAGGAAAGGCCTTTCGTGGTCGTCCAGCTTCTCGACACCCCGAACGTTGGAGCGGCGCCCGGAGGGGAGTTCTGCAGTGCTACGGGGAACCGACTCGCGGGCGATCTGCTGCGCGGTGCTCTGGACCAAGAGCTTCCGCAGTTCGTTGCCCGGGCTATTGGCAGTGAGACGAGCGTGGTGGGCGAGGTCCGCGCAGATGTGCAGCTGGCCGCTCGACGGGGGATCGGCCTCGGGGAGCACCAACGCGTTGTCGCTCATCCTGGCTCGGTGATCCCGTCGCAATGGTGGCGGGCCTTGAAGGAGGGAGCTCCGGTCGCCCTCGCGGTCGCCCTCGACGTGCGACCTGAGTCGACCGTCGTTCTTGATGAGGAAGTCGTCGGACCGTTGGCCAATGTTCCCCACGTCGTCGCGGAGGCGCGAAGACTCCTCCATGCTCGTGTGGATGGACGGTCGCTCGTGGCAGTCGACAACAGGCAGGTGGTGCTCGAATCGTTCCTGCCCAGCCCCCGTCTGCTCCTTGCGGGCTGGCCGGGGCTCGCTCGCGTCATCGCCGAGTTCGCTCGGGGAGTGGGCTGGCGCACTGTCGTGGCGACGGAGGCTGACGAGGCGCTGCCGGTCGTCAAGTCGCTCACGACAAGGGATGCAGTCGTCGTCCTGGGGCACGGACGCACTCTCGACGAGCCAGTCCTCCAGGCAGCGCTACGAGCCGGTGGGCCGGGCTACGTCGCCGCGATCGGCTCCAAGACCGTGGCCGCCAATCGCCGGACGCGATTAGCGCGTCTTGGAGTGGACCCCGGACAGCTCGGGCGACTGAAGTCTCCCGCCGGCTTGCCGCTCGGCGGCAAGACCGCTGCCGAGATCGCGCTGTCGATCGTTGCCGAGCTCCAGTCGTCCCGGTACGTCTCGGCGTAACCGTCCACTGGAGCAAACATCGGAGGCAGCGGATCAGGTTGTGGGTACCCCGAGCCTCCTCCGGGCTCGCCTGTGCCCTGCGGACGACCACGGAGAAATCGGGCATGCTGAGACGAGCCTCCGCGTAGGCCACCCGGGTGCGGCACGGGGCCCAGCTACAGCGAGCCCCGGGCCGCACACGAGCCGAGAACAGCAAAGGAGCCGACTCATGGGAGCAGACGAGCCCATCATCAGGACGCCGCTCATCATCGACGGAGAGGAGCGGTACACCGAGGACACGTTCGAGGTGTACGACCCCGCCCAGACCGACCGCATCGTCGGGACGGCCTCGGCGGCGACCGCAGCTGAGGCGACTGAAGCCGTGAGCGCCGCCTACGCCGCCTGGCCGGGCTGGTCCGCCCTCGCTCCGAGTGATCGGGTGAAGAGCGTCATTGCGGCGCTCGAAGAGCTGACCGGAGACGCCGAGGAGCGTACCGACATCCTGGTGAGCGAGAACGGCAAGGTGCGCTTCGAGTGCGGCATCGACCTCCACGTCTTCGTCGGGCGCTTCCACCAGGCGGCGGAGTTCGCGGGATTGCTCGACGAGCCCGAGCGGCTCTCAGGTCCGCCGTTCGAGACGACCATCTCGCACGTCCCACTCGGAGTGGTGACGATCATCATCCCGTTCAACTGGCCCCTGGCGATTCTCGCTGCGAGCCTCCCTTACGCACTCATGGCCGGGAACACCGTCGTCGTCAAGCCGCCACCCACGACGCCCCTTTCGGTCGTTCTGACCCTCAAGCACGTTGCGGCATCGCTACCGCACGGTGTCCTCAACGTGGTGACGGGAAGAGACGCCGAAGTGGGCGGTCCCCTCGTGGAGGATCCTCGGGTGAAGAAGGTCTGCTTCACGGGAAGCGTCAACGGCGGGCGGCAGATCATGCGGATGGCCACCGCCAACCTCGCCAAGGTCACCCTCGAACTGGGCGGGAACGACCCGGCCATCGTCCTCGACGACGCCGAGCTCGACGAAGCGGCCTTCGGGCGGCTTGCGATGGGAGCCTTCCTCACCACCGGGCAGGTCTGCATGGCGATGAAGCGCCTCTACGTGCCCCGCTCGCGATTCAGCGAAGTGGTCGACGGCCTCCGATCTGCGTTGAGCGCGACGCGCGTCGGCCCTGGCCTGTCCGAGGACGTCACGATGGGCCCGCTCAACTCGGCCAGGCAACGCGACTTCGTCGCCACTCTTCGGGACGAGGCGAAGGGAGCTGGGGCCGACGTCGTCGAGCTGGGCAGCTACGCGGACGGGGTCGATCCGGCCGTCGGCAACTACATGCTGCCCTCACTTGTCCTCAACCCAGTGAGGGACTCTCGCATCGTCACCGAGGAGCAGTTCGGCCCCGCGCTTCCGATCATCGCCTACGACGACGAAGAAGACGCGATCGGACAGGCGAACGACACCTGGTCCGGGCTGTGTTCGTCGGTCTGGTCGAGCGACGACGAGCACGGTGCAGCCGTCGCTGCCCGATTGCGGACCGGAGTGACCTTCTACAACAACCACAACGCTCCAGCCGTAGACGAGCGCGCACCGTTCGGAGGTTTCAATCAGAGCGGCATCGGGCGTGAGTTGGGGCGGGAGGGCCTGCTCGAGTTCTGCCAGACCCACGTGGTGAGCATGCCGAGCACCTGAGTCGCCTGACCGTTCGTCACGTCGACCCGGCGCGTTCCGCCGTAGGTCGTTCCCCAACCGATGTCACCTGTCCTTGACCGGTGGTCGCACGTCCCGCCGTGAGGAGGACGGGGGGAGCGGTCGACACCTCGCTTCGGTGGCTCCCCCCTGCGGCAAGGGCACCCACCGGAAGTCGGACGAGAGGCATCGCCGTGGAGGTCGCTCGTACTCGACGCCCCGGGCGACCTTGGACGACGATACCGACCAGCCGTGCACTACCGAGCACCAGCCGATACGCACCAAGCAGAAGCAGCGCACTAGCCGACGGAGGAGGCCCCATGCCCCTGCACAGCCGTAGAACGATCCGGAGCCAGCTCGCCGAGTGCATCTTCGCCTCGGTGGAGCTCGCGCACGAGCTGCCGAAGTACCGGTTCCCCGAGGCACAGACCCTCCCCGATATCGCGTTCCAAGTCGTCCGGGACGAGCTGCTCCTCGACGGGAACGCCCGGCAGAATCTGGCGACGTTCTGTCAGACGTGGGAAGAACCACAGGTCCACGCCCTGATGGATGTCTCCATCGACAAGAACCTGATCGACCAGGACGAGTACCCCCAGTCTGCTGAGATCGAGCGACGCTGCGTGCACATGGTGGCGGACCTGTGGAATGCGCCCGATGCGGCCGACACCGTCGGCACGTCGACGATCGGATCCTCAGAGGCCGCCATGCTGGCCGGCATGGCCGCTCTGAGGCGCTGGCGGACCAAGCAGAAGAACGCGGGAAAGTCGGTGGACCACCCGAACATGGTGTCCGGACCCGTGCAGGTCGTCTGGCACAAGTTCGCACGGTACTGGGACGTCGAGCTGCGTGAGATGCCGATGGCGCCGGGACGGTACGGCTTGACCGCCGAGGAGATGACGTCGCGCGTCGACGAGAACACGATCTTCGTCGTTCCGACCCTCGGCGTGACCTACACGGGCGTGTACGAGCCGGTGGCGGACCTCGCCGGGCGTCTCGACGAGCTCGAAGAAGAGACCGGACTCGACGTCGACATCCACGTCGACGGGGCGAGCGGAGGTTTCCTCGCGCCGTTCTGCGCCCCCGAGGTGCTCTTCGACTTCCGGCTCCAGAGGGTGAAGTCGATCAACGCATCGGGCCACAAGTTCGGCCTTGCTCCACTGGGTGCGGGCTGGGTGATCTGGCGCGACGAGCACCAACTCCCCGAGGAGCTGGTTTTTCACGTCAACTACCTGGGCGGCGACATGCCCGACTTCCACCTCAACTTCTCCCGTCCAGCCGGCCAGATCATCGCTCAGTACTACAACTTCATCAGGCTCGGACGCGACGGCTACCGCAGCGTCCACCAGGCGTGCTACGACACCGGGGCGTACTTGGCCGACGAGATCCCGAAGCTAGGTCCCTTCGAATTGCTGGCCGCGAGCGACCCCGGCACGGGGATACCGGCCGTGACGTGGCGGATCGCGGATGGCCAGAACCCCGGGTACACCCTGTTCGACCTCGCCGACCGGCTTCGCAACCGCGGCTGGCAGGTGCCTGCGTACACGCTGACCGGGGATGCCTCGGGCATCGCCGTCCAGCGGGTGCTCGTTCGCCAGGGGGTCGATCGAGACCTCGCGTCACTGCTCCTGGAAGACTTCCGGGGGGCGGTCGAGCACTTCGGCCGCCATCCGGTCTCCGTCGGCATGACGCCGGCGGAATCCGGCGGCTTCAGCCACCTCTGAGGTGGTCGTGATCGATCTGCGACTCCCTTGTCGCTCCCCTCGGACGAGACGAGCGGCGATCGCGCATCGTCTTCACGACCGGGTCGAGCGTCGTGTCGTCGGGGTTGCGGGCCGCGACGGCCCCGTCGAATCGAGCGTGTATCGCATCGGCGTACTGCCACGGGTGCGTGAGGATCCAGAACTGCCCTGCGGCGATCGCGTCGAAGACCTGGGCGGCGACCTCCCTCGGCTGCTTGCGCTCGGGAAAGTCCGGGTAGTGGCCTGGCAGGGTGGACGGGGCCGGGCCGAGCCGGGTCGGCCAGTTGCGCTCGGCGCTCATGATCTTCGTGACCACGCCGCCCGGGCAGAGGACCGAGACACCGACCCTGCTGCCCACGGCTTGGAGGTCCCGGTACAGGACCTCACTGAGCCCGACCACAGCGTGCTTCGAGGCGACGTACGGGCCGAGGTTGGGGCAGGTCATGAGGCCCGCCATCGATGCGGTGTTCACGACGTACCCGGCGTCGCGGTCGACCATCTTGGGAAGAAACGCCGCGAGACCGTGGATGACTCCCCACAGGTTCACCCCGAGCACGAACTCCCACTGCTCGTGGGTCAGTAGGTGCAACGGCGCCGAGCTACCCACCCCGGCGTTGTTGGCGAGGAGCCACGTGTCACCGACCTCGGCCTCGACTCGACCGGCCAGAGCGGCCACTGCGGATCGGTCTGAGACGTCGGCCTCCATCGCCCACACCTTCCCGCCGGCCCCGGTGAGGCGCTCGGCGACCGAGTCCAGTGCCGCCGTCTCGACGTCCACGAGGACGACTCGCATGCCTTCGACCACGGCGCGCTCGGCCATCGCCTCTCCGAGGCCGCTGGCCGCTCCGGTGATCACGGCGACCTTGCCTTCTAGTACGGCTTCGGGTCCGGGCACCGGCCGACCTCCCCTCGACGACCCTGGCAGTCCGACATCGAGCCCATCGTGATTCCGGGACAATACGCCGGTCTCCTGCGGTTCGGGCCCATTCGGCCACACCTGAAGCGAAGCCCGGGCCCTCGATGACCCGTCGCGGAACCGTCGCGCTCGTCACGACCTCACCGTCGCCGGATCAACGGCTTGGACCCGTGCTTCGACGGTGAGGGACGACGCAGTCCCCGTTGTCGACGCAGTCGGGTCACGGAGCACCTCAGTCGGCAATATCCTCTCGCATGTCCGTGGCAGGAGGGACCATGACCATCGCCCGCCCACCCAGCGTCCCCGATCCGAAGAGGTGGTGGATCCTCGCGCTGTGCGGTCTGGGTCAGCTCATGATCGTGCTGGACCTCGCGGTGGTGAACATCGCGCTGCCCAAAGCTCAGATCGCTCTTGACTTCTCCAACGACGACCGGCAGTGGATCGTCACCGCCTACGCCCTCGCCTTCGGAAGCCTGCTGCTGCTCGGTGGCCGGCTCTCCGATCGCATAGGGCGCAAGCGCACCTTCATGATCGGCATGACCGGGTTCGCGCTCGCGTCTGCGGTTGGTGGCGCGGCGCAGAACTTCTTCATGCTCGCGGGCGCGCGTGCGGTGCAGGGCGTCTTCGCCGCGCTGCTCTCTCCCGCCACGCTGTCGTTGCTCACCACGACGTTCTCCGAACCGCGCGAGCGGGGGAGGGCGTTCGGGATCTTCTCCGGCATCGCCGGATCGGGGAGCGCGGTGGGTCTCCTGCTCGGTGGCGCACTGACCAGCTACTTGAGCTGGCGGTGGTGCCTGTACGTCAACGACGTCATCGCAGTCGTCGGGCTGATCGGTGCCGCCGTCCTTCTCCCGCGGACCGAGAGCGACAAGCGGGTACGTATCAACGATCCTGGCATCATTTTCGCCGTCGCAGGTCTGGTCAGTCTGGTGTTCGGCTTCTCCGAGGCCGCACTGGACGGCTGGGGTGCTGCCACGACCGTGGGGCCGTTGGCCGCGGCGGTGGTGTTGCTCGTGACCTTCGTGGCGATCGAGCGGCGGGTCGCGCACCCGATCCTTCCGTTCGAGGTCGTGCTCAATCGCAACCGTGGTGCGTCCTACCTGACGATTCTGCTCCTTGCCATCGGCATGTTCGGGGTGTTCCTCTTCCTCGTCTACTACCTCGAGGAGATCGCGGGGTACAGCGCAGTTCGGGCCGGGCTCGCCTTCATCCCCCTGACCGTCAGCGTCGTGATCGGATCGGTACTCACGAACACCCGTCTATTGCCAAGGTTCGGCCCCAAGTGGCTCGTGAGTGTCGCGGCGGTGGTCGGCTGCGTTGGCATGCTCTACTTCGCCCAGATCAGCCTCACCACCTCTTACTGGAGCGGGATCCTGCCGCCGCAGTTGATCTTCGGAGTGGCACTGGGTGCCATGTTCGGCGTCTGCTTCAACATGGCAACCGCTGGTACGTCGCCCGGCACCGCTGGGGTCGCGTCGGCGTTGGTGACCACGGGTCAGCAGGTCGGTGGCTCGATTGGCACCTCCCTGCTGAACACCATCGCGACCAGTGCAGCCGCGACCTACCTGGCTGCGCACGCCAGCGCTGCGTACCTGGCGGCGCACGCGAGCACGATCATGACGACGCATGTGTGGCGGAGCGCCCAGGTGCACTCCTACGGCGTGGCCTTCTACATCGCGGCGGGGTTCATCTTCGTCGCCGGGCTCGGTGCTGCGATCATCTACCCGGCGGGCAAGCGTCCCGCGGCGGTCTCCGAGCGGGTGGTCGCACACGCCGCGTGAGGAGCGCAGCACACCGGCCCGGGTTCTCCCTGACGCCGCTGACCGGTAACCTGCTGGGTCCACGTCGCCGCCGTCGGGGGCGCGACGGGCTGGAGCAGCGAGGTCACGATGAACGAGGTGCGAAGACATGGCGGGGGCCGGCGCGTGCTCCTGCTCGAGAACGTCCACCCCGACGCGGTCGCCGTGCTCGAGGCGGACGGGTTCGAGGTGGAGACCGTTGCGCGCGCCCTCGGGGAGACGGAGCTGCGTGGACGGCTCACCGGCGTCGACGTTCTCGGCATCAGGTCGCGCACGCAGGTCACCGACGGCGTGCTGGAGTCGGCGCCGGGTCTCCTGGCGGTGGGTGCGTTCTGCATCGGCACCAACCAGATCGACCTCGACGCAGCCACCCGTCGTGGCATCGCGGTCTTCAACGCCCCGTTCTCCAACACGCGCAGTGTCGTGGAGCTGGCCATCGCCGAGATGATCGCGCTCACCCGGCGGCTGACCGACAAGAGCAGCGCCATGCACACCGGCGTGTGGGACAAGTCCGCTGCCGGGAGCCACGAGATCCGCGGCCGGCGACTCGGCATCGTCGGCTACGGGAACATCGGGAGCCAGCTCTCGGTGTTGGCGGAGACCCTGGGCATGGGGGTCTGGTTCTACGACACGGCCGACAAGCTCGCTCTCGGGAACGCCCGCTCCTGCGGAACCCTTGAGGAATTGCTCGAGTCGGTCGACATCGTGACCTTGCATGTGGACGGACGGCCCGCGAACCGGCGCATGTTCGGCGAGGAAGAGCTGTCCCGCATGAACCCCGGGAGCCTGTTCCTGAACCTGAGCCGTGGGTTCGTGGTGGACCACGCGGCGCTGCGCGCGCATCTCCTCTCGGGCCACCTGGCCGGGGCGGCCGTCGACGTCTTTCCCCACGAGCCTGCCAGTAGCTCGGAACCGTTCGTCTCCGAGCTGCAGGGCTTGCCCAACGTGATCCTCACCCCGCATGTCGGCGGGTCCACGGAGGAAGCCCAGCAGGACATCGGAAACTTCGTGGCGGGCAAGCTCCTCCGCTACGTTCGGCAGGGGGCCACCTCGCTGAGCGTCAACCTGCCGCCCGTGGACGTCCACGAGCCGCCTGCCACGTCACGGCTCCTCTACGTCCACCACAACGTCCCCGGCGTCATGGCCGAGCTGAACTCGCTCATCGCCGAGCACGGGCTGAACGTGGAGGGAGAGCTGCTCGGCACCCGCGGCCACGTCGGCTACGTGATCACCGACATCTCCGCAACTCCTCCGGAGGAGCTGGTGAAAAGGCTCGAGAGCCTCGAAGTCACCATTCGCCTTCGGGTCGTATAGCCCGCGCCGCACGGCGACCTGCCCGTTCGGCCACGCGCCAGCTCGCCTCCCCGTCGTGGCCGTCTGCAGCCTCTACTGTGAGCGGGTCGACGCCGGTGCGGCACGACGAGCAGGGGGCCTCGAGGAATTGAGCGGTCGTTCGGTCGGCGACGAGGAGCGAGGGGCGGATCGACGTCTCGGCATGCTCCGGCACGATCGATGGTGCACCGCGAATTGCCGGTGAGCCACAGCGACGCGGCGGCAGGGGGCGCAATCACCGGCGTGGACCGACCGGTGCGGTCCGGCGACGCCCCAACCGCCGGCGGAGGCGACGGAGCTGCGGCAGGTCGCGCCCCATCTCTCGCAGAGGTCGGACGCGACAAGGTGCGGAGCTCTCTCGCGTGGGGTCGAGTACCTCTCGGCGCCATCCTCGTGACGGTGGGCGTGGTGGTCGCCGTCTACCTCGCCGGCCAGGTGCTCTACAGGCTGCGCGACATCGTCCTCGTGATGGTCGTCAGTGGTTTCATCACGCTGATGCTGGACCCTGTCGTGGTTGCGCTGCAACGATGGGGTCTGCGTCGACGGGGGTTGGCGGTCGCGGTCGTCACGATCCTTGCGATCCTCCTCTTCGGTGCGCTCGCCTTCGCGTTCGGGTATCCGCTCGTCCATGCCCTCACCCACTTCGCCCGCGCGCTTCCGACGTACGTGAAGCAAGCGGAAGAGGGCCACGGGTGGGTCGGTCACCTCGTGCGGCGGTTCCACATCCAGTCCTGGGTGGACAAGAACTCGCCCAAGCTGATCAGTTTCGCCGAAGGTCTGACCAAGCCGGTGATCTCGGCCGGCAAGGGCGCGATCTCCATCCTCGGCTCGCTCGTCGTGATGTTCGTGCTCGTGTTCCTGCTCCTCCTCGAGGCGCCCAAGATGCGCAAGGCCCTCCTCAGCAGGCAGCAGCCGGCAAACGCCGAGCGGTGGCGCCACCTTGGAGGCGAGATCACCAAATCCATCTCGGGATTCATGCTCGGCAACGTGGCCACGTCGTTCATCGGCGGCGTGGTCGTCCTCGTGACCCTCGTCATCCTGTCGGTGCCCTACGCGCTGTTGTGGGCGCTCTGGTTCGCGCTCGTCGACTTCCTGCCCGAAGTCGGTGGGGCGCTGGCCATCATCCCCACCGTGCTCTTCGCGTTCACCCACTCGCTCATCGCGGGCATCGTGTCTGCTGTCGTGCTCCTGGTCTACTGGCAGCTCGAGAACCGCATTTTGAACCCCATGGTGATGAGCAGGACGGTGAGGGTGAATCCGTTGCTGATCTTCGTGTCGGTGATCGTGGGGGCGGGGATCGGCAGCTGGGTGGGAGGCATCTTCGGCGCCTTTGCTGCCGGCCTGATCGCGATCCCCGCCGCCGCCGCCCTCCAGTCAGTCGTGCGCGAACTGCGCCGGGAGCCTGACGAGGTTGTGCCGGACCCAGCTCTTGTTGCCGAAGAACGTGAGTGAGGTAGCCGACTCGCCCAAGCGACGTCTGAGCTGCCGCACGTCATCGGATCCGGTACAAGCGATTCGTGCGCACCTTTCCTCGACACGCCCGAGGCTGACGGACCGGGACGATGCTTGGCGGTGGTCGGGCGAGCGAGTAGAGCCATTTGACCCGGCAGAGCCCTTTGGCCCGGCAGAGCCCTTTGGCTCGTGAGGGATACGGAAGCCCGAGTCGCAGGACCGCTCGGGCGCCGCGCCGCCCGGTCCGCCGAGTCGGGCAGGATGTGGGAGCGATGGAGGTTCACCTGGTCGATGGCACGTACGAGCTGTTCCGCCACTACTACGGCTCCGCCGCCGGTGGACGCGGCTCGCCCTCGGGGAGGGCTGCGACGCGCGGAGTCCTGACCACCGTCGTCGCGCTGCTCGAGGAGGGAGCGACGCACGTCGGCGTGGCGACGGACCACGTCATCGAGTCGTTCCGCAACGAGCTGTGGCCCGGGTACAAGACCGGTGAGAAGGTCCCGGCGGAGCTGGCCGGCCAGTTCACGCCGCTCGAGGTAGCGCTCGAGTCGCTCGGCGTCGTGGTGTGGCCGATGGTCGAGCTCGAGGCGGACGACGCGCTCGCGTCCGCCGCGGCGGTGGCAAGTGCGGACGAGCGTGTCGAGCGCGTGTTCATCTGCACCCCGGACAAGGACCTCGGGCAGTGCGTGATCGGCCAGCGGGTGGTGCAGGTGGACCGGCGGCGCGAGCTGGTCATCGACGAGAGCGGGGTCCTCGCCAAGTTCGGCGTCCGTCCGCGATCCATCCCGGACTGGCTCGCGCTGGTCGGCGATGCCGCCGACGGGTTCCCAGGGATCAAGGGGTGGGGTAAGCGCTCGGCATCTGCGGTGCTGGCGCGCTACGAGCACCTCGAGGCGATTCCCGCGAGGGCCGCCGATTGGGACCCTGAGACCAGCCGGGAGGTGGGACGAGCCGAGCGCCTCGCGACGGAGCTCGCCCGAACGCGCGAGCTCGCCGACCTCTTCAAGGTGCTCGCCACGCTGCGTGTCGATCCAGGCCTGGTGGGAAGCGTGGACCAGCTGGCTTGGCATGGACCGAACAGCGACTTCGGCGTCGTCGCGGGCGGGCTCGGCGCACCGGTGCTCGTCGAGCGCGCGAACGCCGTCGCTGCACGATGACCCAGACCGGCGCCGCTCACTTCCCAGCGGCGAAGACCGTCGAGAGCTCCGCCGGAACCGGCGTGTCCAGCTGGCCGTAGGTGCACGACGCGGGGTCGCGATCAGGACGCCAGCGCCGGAAGGTCGTGGCATGACGGAAGCGGTCACGCTGCAGATGGTCGTAGGAGACTTCGCAGACCCGTTCGACGCGGAGGGGCTCCCAGGTGAGGTCCTTCCCGGCGCTCCACCGGCTCTGTGCACCGGGCATCCGGGTTCCTGCGTGCTCCTGCTGCTCCGCCCAGTCCCTCCACGGGTGCTCCTCGATCGCGTGCTCGCGCAGCGGGGCCAGCTCCTCGGCGAACACCCCTCGCTGGACGGCGCTGAAGCCGGAGGCGACGCCGACGTGGTGCAGGATGCCACGCTCGTCGAAGAGGCCGAGGAGCAGTGAGCCCACCCCGACTTCCTTGTGCCAGCGGAAGCCCGCGACCGCGCAGTCCGCCGTGCGTTCGTGCTTCACCTTCAGCATGACCCGTTCGCCCTCGCGATAGGGGAGATCGGCCGGCTTGGCCACCACGCCGTCGAGCCCGGCACCCTCGAAGCGGCTGAACCAGTCCGCAGCGACCGAGCGGTCCTCCGTGACGGGGGTGAGGTGGAGAGGGGGCTCCGCCTTGGTGAGCAGCGCTTCGAGCTCAGCCCGGCGGCGGGTGTAGGGCTCCGATCGAAGGTCGCGGTCGTCGAGCGCCAGGAGATCGAAGGCGACGAACGCTGCAGGGGTCGTCGCCGCGAGGAGCTTCACCCTCGACGCCGCCGGGTGGATCCGCTGCGTCAGCGCGTCGAAGTCGAGCCCGTCCGGGCCGGCGATGACGATCTCGCCGTCGACGACGGCTCTCGTGGGGATCTCGCTCATCAAGGGATCGATGAGCTCGGGGAAGTAGCGGGTGAGCGGTCGCTCGTTGCGGCTTCCGAGCTCGACGCTGTCGGCGTCACGGAACACGATGCATCGGAACCCGTCCCACTTGGGCTCGTAGAACAGGCCGTGCGTGTCGGGCAGCTCGCGGACGAGCTTCGCCAGCATCGGCGAGATGGGAGGGGCGATCGGCAGGCTCACGTGACGGCGATGGTAACGACGCCGGGGGTGGTCCGCCGGCTCACGGCGGCGGCGGGAACGATCTCCCAGGGTGCCGTCGCGCCGCTCCGTCCCCAACGGGTCCGAGCAGGCGGTTCACACGGGCTTGCGCGCCCTGCTGGGGGCCACCCGAGGTGGCTCGTCGGGCGCCTTCGGGTACTCGGGGGGCCACGGGGCGTCCGGGAGACCGGCGGCCCGGTCGGCGGCGGCGAGCTCGAGCAAGGGATCGAGCGACTGGGGCTCGGCGGCCATGTTCGCCCAGGGGTCGCCACGCGCTGCGAGCCGAGCGG
>JASHYA010000285.1 GCA_030043315.1 Acidimicrobiales bacterium | reverse complement strand
CGAGTCAGGGCCGAACCGGCTGTACTACAACTCGAAGACGTTGGCCTTCTTCGGGCTCAAGCTCCCTGCATCTCTGAAGGCTGGGGCTACGAACGTTGCGAACGGTGTGCCGAATCCGCTGAAGACCCACTCGTGATCGGGTCCTGCGATCGTCGGCTGGGATAGGGTGACCGCATGCCCGTGGTGACCGTTGGACGTTCGGGCGTGTCGGATGACGGGCAACCCGTGCACGAGAACGCGACGTCGTCGCCTCGGATGCTGGACACAAGTCCCGGCTCCCCGAGCTCGCCGCGGCAGAGGTCGTCCGTGTGACGCTCGAAGAGACGCGTGGCCGGGCCGAAGCACCTCGTCAGGTCAACACCGCGATTCGCCGCCAGCTCTCGCGTGCCGACGCAACCCCCTGACGGGCTCGCTCCACGCCGCAGCAGTCAGAGATCGACATGCCCCGGTAGCCGCGGGATGGTCGGAGAAGCGGTCGTATGAGTTTCGTCTCCAACACCGCCCTCGACGCCCTCCAGTCGGGCATCATGGTCCTCGGGATCCTGGTCACCTTCAAGATCCTCGGCATCCCCGACATGACGGTCGAGGGTTCCTTCCCGCTTGGCGGTGCGGTGACGTCGAGGCTCCTGGTCGCGTCTCACGGGATCGATCCCCTTCTCGCAACGATGGCGGGCCTCGCGGTGGGCTGCCTCGCGGGCCTCGTGACCGGCATGTGCTTCTCCCGCCTCGGCCTCAACGTCGTCGTCGCGGGCATCCTCGTCGGCACGGCGGCATACTCGGTCCAGCTGGAGGTCCTCGGGGCGCCCGACGTGAGCCTCTACGGTCACCGCACCGTCTTCGACCTCTTCTCACCTGTCGCGCCGGTCATCACCGACATGTGGCTCGAGATCGCCGTTCTCGCAGGGATCGTCGCGATATGTGCGATGGCCGTGTACGGGGTGCTGCGAACGGACTTCGGCCTCGCGTTGCGCTCATTGGGGGACAACACGACGATGCTGCGAGGTACGGGGGTCCGCACCGAGCGCGTGGTCGTGATCAGCTTGGTCGCATCGAACGGCCTCGTGGGCCTCTCCGGCTCTCTGGTCGCGCAGACGAGCGCATTCAGCGCGGTGAGCTTCGGGACGAGCGAGCTCATCGCTGCGGTGGCGTCGCTGGTCGTCGGCCTGGCGCTGGTCGGGACACGGAAACTGTGGCGGCTGGTGCTCGCCGCAGCTCTGGTCGGGCCACTCGTGTACCAGGGCATACTGAACGGGATCCTC
Organism: Acidimicrobiales bacterium; assembly: GCA_030043315.1. Lineage (GTDB taxonomy): Bacteria > Actinomycetota > Acidimicrobiia > Acidimicrobiales > RAAP-2 > JAJYVT01. The sequence goes on along the minus strand of JASHYA010000285.1, from coordinate 5,980 downwards.
AGAACGGGTTTCTCCAACACGAGCTTCGATCTGATCTCGTCCACGCTCGTCGCGGCCGCCGTGAGCGCCCCGTACCTACGGAGACAGTTCCTGAACGGCCCACAGCTGCGGAAGATGCGCTCGTGGTTCGGCCACGCCACCACGGACCCCGGACCGGGTCGCGCGGTGGTCCCAGCAGGTGCTCGATCGCAAATGAAAAGGGAGGACCCCCTGTGGAAGTCGGACTGAGGTTGATCGACGATGCCGGATCGGCGCGCTCGCTCCTGTCGCTCGCGGTGCTGGCGGACGAGCTGGGGTTCGACTCGGTCTGGTACCCCCATGACTCGTTTCGCCTGAATTCGTGGCCACTTCTCGGCGCGACGGCGGTCCACACCTCCCGGATACGGCTCGGGATGCGGACGAACCTGGCTACGTGCGACTTGTCGGAGATCGCGTCGGCTGCGGTGACGCTCGACATTCTCTCCTCAGGGCGTGCGATGGTGGGCCTCGGCACGCACACCACGAAGATGTTGAGCTGGATCGGGCTCAAGGCGGACGATGACGTGATCGAACGCAGTCGTGACTCCGTCCTCGTCCTCGAGAAATTGCTCCGTGGCGAGCGCGTCGCGGACGTCAGCCGGTTCTTTCCCTGGACGGACGAGGCGTTTCTCCGCTGTGAAGTACCCCGCCCCGACCTCCCGGTGTACATGGCCCCCTTCGGCGCTGAGTACATGCGCGTGAGCGGCACCGTGGGCGCCGGCAGCTTGCCGATGGTGACGCCCCCGAGTTCCGCCCCCGACGTCGTACGGCTCGTACGCGAGGGTGCCGAGTCGGCAGGGCGCGCGGACGTCGAGATCGTCGGCTTTCTCTGGATCTCCGTCGCTGACGACAGGGACGAGGCGCTCCGCTGCGTCGACGACGTCGTCGCCTACTTCGGTGTGTACCTCGACGACTTCGCGTTGGCGCACGTCGGACTGTGCCAGCAGGACTTCGCCGAGATCCGGGCTGCCCTCGACCGGGGAGACAAGGAGGCGGCACGACGGCTCGTCACTCCACCGATGCGACGCCTCGCCGTCGCTGGGACCGTCGAGGACTGTCTCGAGCAGCTCGCAGAGGTCGCGGCAGCCGGCGTCACGCATGCGTCGCTCGGCGGGCCCCTAGGTCCGGACCCCGGCAGGGCGGTACGCCTCATCGGCGAGAAGATCCTGCCCGAGCTCGCTCGGACGTGAGCCGTCATGGCTGAGCTCGTCCGCTTGTCGCTCCTCGGAGGGTTTCAGTACTCGTTTCTCGTGCTCGGCGCGATGCTCACGTTCCGGCTGCTCGGATTCCCCGACATCACGGTGCAAGGGACCTTCCCCCTGGGTGCCGCGGTCTTCGCCGAGCAGACGACCAGGGCGAGTGCCGGTCCGGTGGAGGCGACGGTCTTCGCCATCGGCGCGGGGGCCGCGGCAGGCGCGGTCACCGGGGCACTCCACACCCTCCTGCGGATGGACGCGATCCTGTCGAGCATCCTCGTGGCCACGGCGTTGAACTCGGTGATCTTGTTCGTGATGGGTGGGCTGCCGAACATCTCGCTCATCAATGTCCAGAGCATCTTCGGAGCCGTGCTCGGTCCTCACGTGGTGGAGAGCGCGACGGGCAACAGCAACATTTTGGCGTCAGGCGTGCTGACCGTCGTGGTGGCCCTCGCGCTGTACTGGTTCCTTCGCACGGACTTTGGACTGCTGGTGCGGGTCGTCGGCACCTCGCAGACGATGGCGCGATCGTCGAGTGCGAACACCAGGCTCGTAAAGACGCTCACGATCGCGATCGGGAACGGGCTTGCGGCGCTCTCCGGCGCCATCGTCGGCCAGTACGTCGGTAGCGCCGACTCCGGCCTGGGGGTCGGCGTCGTCACGGCTGCCATCGGCTCCCTCATTCTCGGGGAGGTGCTGCTCGGCCGACGCGGGATGGTACGTATGATCATCGGTGCCGCACTGGTTGGTCCGATCGTGTACGAAGGTGTGCTCAATGGCGCGCTGTTGCTGGGGTTCTCGAGCGAGTCGTTCCAGCTCATCACCTCGCTGTTGATCGCGGCGGTGGTCGTCCTGTCACGCCTTCGTGAGCACGTCGTGGAGCCGTTGATCTCGACGGTCCTGCGGGGACGGCGTCGCAGAGCTCCGTTGGCGGGTGGTGGCGTCGTCACCGTTCTCAGCCGGACAGGGGAGTGAGCGGGATGAGCGATTCGTCGCAGGTTGCTGCAGAGGAGACCGAGCTCGTCACCGGGGCAGCGGGGCATGGCGGTTCGACGAGGGCCGGCCATCCGGCGTCGCTTTCGGTCACCGGATTGACCAAGACCTACAAGATGGGGCGCGACGACGTGATCTACGCGTTGCGCGACCTGCATCTGCACTGCGAGGGTGGGGACTGGCTGACCATCGTCGGCACGAACGGGGCCGGGAAGTCGACGCTCCTCCGAACCGTGGCCGGTGTGATCAAGGCCGATGCCGGGCGCGTCGATCTTGACGGGCGCGACATCACCCGGCTTGCCGACTATCGGCGGGCCCGGTTCATCGCGCGCATCGAGCAGGACTCCGCGCTGAACGTGGCGGCCTCCCTCACCATCGCCGAGAACCTGGCGATCGCGTCGATGCGAGGCAAGCCACGGCGATTGCGCATCGGCGTGACGGCCCGGCGGCGGCGCACCTTCGCCGACGCGCTCGTCGTACTGGGAATGGGCCTCGAACGTCGCCTCGACAGCCCGGTCCTGGAGCTCTCCGGCGGCCAGCGGCAGGCGCTCGCGCTCGTCATGGCGACCATGTCGCACGCCCGGTTGCTCCTGCTGGACGAGCACACCGGCCAGCTCGATCCGACCGCAGTCGAGCGGGTGATGGAAGTGACCGATCAGCTCGTCACGAGAAGTGCGATGACGACCCTGATGGTGACGCACAACGTCGAACACGCACTGCGCTTCGGCAACCGTCTCATCATGATGGACCGGGGCCGAGTGATGTTCGAGCTGTCGGTCGAAGAGAAGCGGGCGACGACGACCGCCCAGCTCCTCGAGCGGTTCGCCAAGGAGAGCGGTTCGGCACTCGTGGATGAGGAGCTGCTCTTCAGCGATGCGACCACCAGCCATCGCATCACGCCAACCCCTGAGCCCTGAAGCTCCGCGATCGCGCCGCACGGCGCCGAAGGACGGCGCCGGCGCGGCCGAAATGGGCGTCGCCCGGCCGAACGATCGCTCGGGAACGACCGCGCCGAATTGCACGGACCGCCGTCCCGGGAGCAGATAGCGTGGCACCCGCGGCCGTCCCCCTCGGCCGTCGTGGTTCACCCCCTGACATGACGATCCTCCCCCGCATCGAGACCCCCGACGATCTGCGGTCCCTCACCCCCGAGGAGCTCGCGACCCTCGCAGAGGAGATCCGGGCCTTCATCGTCGAGTCGGTGACCACCACCGGCGGTCACCTCGGGTCGAACCTGGGCGTCGTCGAGCTCACGCTGGCGCTGCACCGGGTTTTCGAGTCGCCGCGTGACGCCCTGCTCTGGGACACCGGTCACCAGGCGTACATCCACAAGCTCGTGACGGGGCGTCGCTACGGTTTCCGCTCGCTGCGCCAGAAGGGTGGCCTGTCGGGCTACCCGAACCGGACGGAGTCGGACCACGACTGGATCGAGAACAGCCACGCGTCGACCGTGCTGTCCTACGCGCACGGACTGGCCAGTGCGTGGGCGCTCGAGGGCCAACTGGTGGGGACCGGCGGGGACCGGCGGGTCGTGGCGGTCGTGGGCGACGGCGCGCTCACCGGGGGCATGGCCTACGAGGCGCTGAACAACCTGGGCCACTCGGGCCGACGCGTGCTCGTCGTGATGAACGACAACGGCCGGTCGTACGCGCCGACGGTCTCCCTGCTCGCGCGCGGCGTCACCACGCTGCGTCTGAACCCGACGTACGTCCAGACGCGCCAGCGGCTGCGCAACCTGCTGCGCGACATCCCCGCAGTCGGCGACCTCGCGTACACGAGCGTGCACGGCCTCACGAGCGCGCTGCGCGAGGTGGTCTCGCCCCACATCTTCTTCGAATCGCTCGGTGTCCGCTACGCCGGCCCGATCGACGGCCACGACGTGGCGCAGACCGAGCAGGCGCTGCAGAACGCCGCAGAGTGGGACGGGCCGATCGTGGTGCACGTCCTCACCCAGAAGGGACGTGGCTACGCGCCCGCCGAAGAGGACGAGGTCCAGTGCCTGCACGACGTGAAGGCGGGGAGCCGACCGGTGCCGTCGAAGCCGGCGGCGAAGCGGCCGGTGCGGCCCCCGGTGACCCCGGTGCCGGCGGTGGCCGCGGCAGGTGCGGAGGGCACGGACCCAGTGGACCTGCCCGTGCCCGCCTCCGAGATCACCCCGGCTGCCACGTACACCGACGCGTTCGCCCGGGCGCTCATCCGGGTCGCCGAGCGCCGGCCCGAGGTGGTCGCGCTCACCGCGGCGATGCCGGGGCCGACGGGACTCCTCGCCTTCCAGGCGCGCTTCGGCGACCGCTTCTTCGACGTGGGGATCGCCGAGCAGCACGAGGTGACCGCCGCCGCGGGCATGGCGATGGGCGGGCTCCGTCCGGTCGTCGCGGTCTACTCGACGTTCTTGTCGCGCGCCTTCGACCAGATGAACCTCGACGTCGGGCTGCACCGGCTGCCGGTCGTCTTCGCGCTCGACCGGGCCGGGATCACGGGCGACAACGGCCCGAGCCACCACGGGATCTTCGATCTCGTGCTGTCGCTCGCCGTCCCCGGCATGACCGTGCTCGCGCCTTCGAGCGCCGAGGACCTCGAGGCCATGCTCGAGACGGCCCTCGACCTCACAGGACCGGTGACCATCCGGTTCCCGACCACCCCGCCCCGCCACGCGGAGCCCGGCCACGGCCTCGACGCGCGGCTGCTCCGCCACGGCGACGGGGCGGTGTGCTTCCTCGGCGTGGGCAAGCTCGTCGCCGCGTGCATCGCGGCGGCCGAGGAGCTCGCGGACACAGGGATCGACGCCACGGTGTGGGACGTGCGCGCGGTGAGCCCCCCCGACGCGGCCATGCTCACCGATGCGGCACGCCACCGGCTCGTCGTGACCGCGGAGGACGGCCTGCGCACCGGGGGCGCGGGGACCTTCCTCGCGGACGCGGTCGCACGCGCAGCCGACGAGGCGGGCCGGGGCGCACCACCGGTGACCACGCTCGGGGTCCCACGCACGTTCCTGCCGCACGACAAGCCCGATGCGATCCTCGCGGGGCTCGGCCTCGACGGGCCCGGTGTCGCGGCGAGCGCACGACGCGCGTTGCACCTCCACGAGCACAAGACGCTCTTCACGTCGTAGGCCCTCAGGCGTCGTAGGCCCTAAAGCGTCGCGGGTCCTCAGACGTCGCAGGCTCTCAGTCGTCGTAGCCGATCTCGCCCCGGCCGCCAGGCCTCCGGCAGCTTCACGCGCGGCCGTACACCCGCGCGGGTGCTCAGGCCTTGTTCGCCCCGTAGGCGCGCACGAAGTCGTTCACCGTGTAGTAGGCGTCGATCGACTCCCCCGCGTCACCCCAGAACCCCTCGAGGACGTCGTAGGCCATCGACCCCTCGGTCACGTAGTGGTTGTTCACGTCGGTGATCTCGAGCTCCCCGCGCCCCGACGGCTCGAGCTCCTTGATCACGTCGAAGACCCCTGCGTCGTAGCAGTAGATGCCGGTGACGCCGAAGTGCGACGGGGGGTCTTCGGGCTTCTCGACGATGCGCGCCACGCGGCCCTGCGCGTCGAGCTCGGGCACCCCGAGATGGCGGAGATGCTCGGGCTCTTCGACGCCGGTCAGCAGGATGCGCGCACCCTCGGGCTGCGCGCAGAAGGCGTCGACCATGGGACGGATCGAACGCTCGACGACGTTGTCGGCGAGCATGACGAGGACCGGCTCGCCGTCGGCGAACCGCTCCGCGAGCCCGAGCGCCTCGGCGATCCCGCCGGGCCGCTCCTGGTAGCCGTAACTCAGACGGTCGAT
>JASHYA010000284.1 GCA_030043315.1 Acidimicrobiales bacterium | reverse complement strand
GCCGGAGAGGTCACGGGGGTCGCGGTCCGCAAGGGCGCGCAGGCCGAGGACCTCGAGCACCTCGTCCGCCGTGCCGGCGACCTGCGACCACCGCAACGTCTGGTCGACTTCTGCACGGACGCTGTGACGGTGGAGCAGGATCCCGGGCTCCTGCGGGAGATAGGCGACCCGCCCCGGACGCCGCTCCACCGTGCCGGCGAGGGGTGCGAGGAGCCCGGCGACGGTGCGGAGCAACGTCGTCTTGCCCGACCCGTTGGCTCCCGTGACGATGACCACCTCACCGGAGTTCCCGGCGAGGTCGATCCCGTCGAGGACCGGGTGGCCGGCGACGCCCGCGGTCACGCCTCCGAGGGACCACGCCGTCTGACCGCCCGCTTCGCGCCGTGCCGACCAGCCTGGCCCGGTCGCGGCAAGGGGTCGCGTGGCGGCGCGGCGCGCCAGCCCCTCGGTGGCTCGGCCGTCGACCAGCGACACGCGATGGGCGCCGGGGACCTCGCCGATCCGGTGCTCGGCCACGACGACGGTGGCCCCCTCGCGGGCAAGGGCGCAGAGCGTGGCGGTGAGGGCCGCGGCACCGTGCTCGTCGAGCTGGGACATGGGCTCGTCCATCACCACGACGGACGGATCGGCGGACAGGGCCGCCGCGAGCGCGACCCGCTGGCGCTCGCCGCCCGACAACGTCGACAGCCTCCGCGACGCCAGGTTGCCGATGCCCGCCTGCTCGAGCGCTTCCTCCACCCTGTGGCGGATCGACGCCCGGGGCAGCCCGAGGTTCTCCGGGAAGAAGGCCACCTCGCGGGCGACCGTTCCCCGCACGAAGCCCAGGTCGGGCTCCTGGAAGACGAACCCCACGTGGGGGGCGAGCCGCCGCGTCGGCGTGGTCAGCACGTCGAGGCCACAGACGACCACCCGTCCTTTGATGGTCCCCCCGTGGAAGTGGGGGACCAGCCCGTTGCACAGCCGCAACAGGGTCGATTTGCCAGAGCCCGAGTCGCCGTCCACCAGGGTGAACCCGGGTCCCAGCGCGAGGTCGATCCCCTGGAGCGCCGGCGGCGGTCGGTCCGACCAGGCCGGGTACGTGTACGTCAAGCCTTCGATGGCGACCGTCGCCGCGTCGTGACGTCGGGCGACGAGCGCCGTCGTCACGACGGCTCCGCAGGAATCACCGCCCCGGCGAGGGCGACGAGCACCGCCGGGGCGAGGACGAGCGGCGTCACCGACGGCACGGTCGGCACCGGATAGGCGTACCAGCCACCTCGGGCACCGGTGAGGTGGACGACGACCGAGATGGTCATGGCGACGACGGCGACGGCGGCCACGACCGCGGGTCCCGCCCGCCGGTCGCCGCCGACCATGCTCGTGCGCCGGCCCGCGCCGAAGGCCCGGGCCTCCATCGACTCGGCCAGCTGCACCGACCGGTCGATGGCGCCGAGGAGCACCGGGACGACCAGATCGACCATCGCGCGCGCCCCGCGCGGCCGCCAGCCCCGCAGGCGCTGTGCCTCGCGCACGGCCACGAAACTGGCTGCCGTGGCCGGCACGAGGTTCAGCGCGGCGCCGACGGCGGCACCCGCGTGGTGGAGAGGCCGCGGGAGGGCGTCGACGAGATCGGTCGGCTCCACCACCACCGACAGCACCGCGGTGACCGACACCGCGGTGATCAGGCCGAGGGCGATCGACGCGCCGCTGGCGAAAGCCTCGGCGGTCACCGGGCCGCCCACGAGCGGCAGCCAGGAGGGCAGTGTGCCGAGCACGGTCGCGCCCGTGTGCGACAGCAGGCCGTTGATGGCGATGGTCACGACGCCGAGGAGCGCGAGGCCCAGGGCCAGCGGACCGAGGCGCCGGCCGGTGACCCGCCGGCGCGCCAGCAACGCCCAGGCGCCAGCCAGCACCACGACCTGCGAGGCCGGATCGGTGTCGAACAGGGCGACCACCAGAGCGGCCAGCGCCCACACGGCGACCGCGGCCGTGCGGGTCACGCGGGGGTCGGATGCGGCGGCGGCGCCGGCGTCCCCTTCGGCGAGTCGTAGCGGAGCCCGACGGACCCGCCCGGAGGGACCTTGATGTCGCTGATACCGACGGACGGGCTCGTCCATTTGTGGCCGTTCGTCGACAGGAACAACGCCCAGTAGTCCTGTCCTGTCGGCAAGCACTTCGTGTAGTGCGCCGGGACGTCGTCCACCTGGCAGATGGCCACGCCGAAGCTGAACGTCTGGGTGCTGAACTCGATGTGGCTGTCCTTGAGGAGCGTCAGCCCCGGCAAGCTCTTCCCCGAGAACCCGACGCAGCGCGCCACGACCTTCCCTGCGACGGGCTCGACGACCAGCCGGGCGTGGTGGGCACCGGCCACACCGGTGCACGACCCCGACGTCGCGACGGCGGTCGACGCCGAGGCCGACGCCTGGCCGTTGCCGCCGGCAGCCACCGCCACGCCGGCCGCCACCACCACCGCCGGCAGGATCGCCGCTGCGACCGGGATGCGCAACCGCGCGCCGATAGACCTCCACTGGACCGAATTGCCGACCATCTCGCACGCTCCTCCGGGGTGCTCTCGCCCCGTTGTCGGGAGGGCAGCGGTCAGTATCCTGACTCCGGATCAACGCTCCCCTCGACCTTCCAGCCTGTTCGGGCCGTGGTCTACGACGAGGGTCGCTCCCCGATCACAGTGGCGGCACCGTGCCGGACTTGCACCGGCTTCCTGGGTCCGCTGCCCTGTGTCAGCCCGATGCTAACCCACGGGCGAAAGAGGCGGCCGGAGCGTGAGCTATCGGGAGTGCCGTGCGACTCAGGCGCCGACGGCGTGCGCGCCGCCGTCGACGTGGAGCATCTCCCCCGTGGTCTTGGGTAGCCAGTCCGAGAGGAGCGCGACGCAGGCCTTGGCGACCGGGGTCGCGTCACGGACGTCCCAACCGAGGGGCGCGCGGGTGCCCCAGGTGTCCTCGAACGCCGAGAAGCCCGGGATGGACCTGGCCGCCATCGTCCGGACGGGACCCGCGGCGACGAGGTTCACTCTGATGCCCTTTGGGCCGAGCTCCTTGGCGAGGTACCTGGTGAGCGACTCGAGCGCGGCCTTGGCGACGCCCATCCAGTCGTAGGCGGGCCACGCGACGGTGGCGTCGAAGTCGAGCGAGACGACCGACGCGCCGCCATCGGCCCCCGAGACCTCGAGGAGCGGAAGGAAGGCTGCGACGAGCGATTTCAACGAGTAGGCCGACACCTGGAGGGCCACCGAGACGTCGTCCCACTCGGCGGCGAACATCCCCGACCCGAGGCAGCTCGGCGGCGCGAACCCGACCGCGTGGAGGACGCCGTCGAGGCGGCCCCAGCGCGCCGAGAGCTCCGCCGCCCCGGCGGCGAGCTGTTCGGCGTCGGTCACGTCGATCTCGAGCACGTCGGGTTCCACGGGAAGCTTCCTCGCCGTGCGCCGCGTGAGCGAGAGGCCGCGGCCGAATCCCGACAGCACGATCTCGGCTCCCTCGTCGAGCGCGGTGCGCGCCGTGGCGAAGGCCAGCGAGTCGTCGGTCAGCACACCGGTGACGAGGATGCGTTTACCCTCCAGAATGCCCACAGCGCGGCAGGCTACCGCCCAAAGTCCGCGGTCGGGCGTGTCCACCGCAACAGGCTGGGTGGGCTTCTGACGCGGCAGCTGCGTAGTCTCTCGGGCGCGCGGATTAAGTTGCGACAGCGGCTGCGAAGGTGGACGTGTGGACGTCGGGATCATCGGAGGAACGGGGCCGGCAGGCCGGGGGCTAGGCCTCCGCCTCGCGGCAGCCGGCATGTCGGTGGGTATCGGCTCGCGCGACCCGGCGCGTGCCGAAGCCGTCGTGGACGAGATGACCGCGGTCTGGTCCGGCCGCATCGAGGGGGAGCTCCTCGGCGTGGGCAACGAGGAGGCTGCGGGCGCAGGGATCGTCGTGCTCGCGACCCCCTGGGAGGGCGCCGTCCACACGGTCACCGAGCTCGCCGGCCGCCTGGAGCACAAGGTGCTCGTCTCGATGGCGAACGCGCTGATGCGCGAGGGCCGGGAGATGCTGCCCCTGGTCCATCCGCGCGGCTCGGTCGCGGCGGCGGTGCAGGCGGCGCTCCCGCGTACGAAGGTCTCCGCGGCGTTCCACCATCTTCCCGCGCGCGAGATGGCGGACCTCGACTCCGGGCTGATCGCCGACGTGCTCGTGTGCGCTGACGACCCCGAAGCCACGACCGAGACGATGTCGCTCGTGGAGCGGATCGAAGGGCTGCGCCCGCTCGACGCGGGGAGCCTGAGCCAGGCGGCCGCGATCGAGGCGTTCACCTCGGTGTGCGTCACGCTGAACATCCGCCACCGCGCGCACAGCACGTTGAAGCTCGCAGGCATCTGAGGTGCGGCTCTACGACACCGCACGCCAGGCGGTCGTCCCGTTCCAGCCCGGGCCGCTCGTCACCATGTACACCTGCGGGATCACGCCGTACGACTCGGCCCACCTCGGCCACGCGGCGGTCTACCTCACCTACGACGTGCTGAAGCGGCGGCTGCTCGACATGGGGCACCGGGTCACCGGCGTGCGGAACGTGACCGATGTCGACGACGACATCCTGCGAAAGGCGCGCGAGCTCGGGGTCCACTATCTCGATCTCGCGGCCGAGGAGATGGCGCGCTTCGACGCCGACATGTCGGCGCTCGGCCTCCTCCCTCCGGACGCGGAACCCCGCGCGACCTCTGCGATCCCCGACATCCTCTCGCTCATCGGCACGGCGCTCGACACCGGCCACGCCTACCGCTCCGCCGGCGGCGTCTACTTCGACGTGACCACGTTCCCGGGCTTCGGCAAGGTGAGCCATCTCTCCGAGTCCGAGATGCTCGTGCTCGCGGCCGAGCACGGCGGTAACCCCGGCGACCCCGCCAAGCGCCACCCGCTCGATTTCGTGCTGTGGCAGCCGTCGCTTCCGGACGAGCCGTCGTGGGAGTCGCGATGGGGGCCGGGTCGCCCAGGGTGGCACATCGAGTGCTCGGCACTTGCGATGCGTGAGCTCGGTCCCACCGTCGATCTGCACGGCGGGGGCCGGGACCTGGTCTTCCCCCACCACGAGTGTGAGACCGCGCAGTCCGAGTCCGTGACCGGCCGCCAGTTCGTTCGCCACTGGCTCCACGTGGGCCTGGTCGGTCTCGGTGGGCAGAAGATGTCGAAGTCGATCGGCAACCTCGTCTTCGTGGGCGACCTCCTGAAGAACTGGGAGCCCCCGGTCGTGCGGCTCACCCTCCTCGCGCACCACTACCGCTCGGACTGGGGGTGGGACGACACCGAGCTCGATCCCGCCGCCGAGCGCCTCGAGCGGTGGCGGGCCGCGTCGAAAAAGGGAGCCGCCGAGACGGATGCCGGCCTCGACGTCGTGCGGGAGCGGCTCGACGACGACCTGGACGTGCCGGGGGCACTGACGGCCCTCGACGGCCTCGCTTCGTCCGGCACCCCCGTCGCGGCAGGCGCAGCGCTCCTGGGTGTCGTCCTCTGAAGCCTCGAAGAGGCGGTACCGTTCTTCGACCCACGACTGGATCGATGCGACGGAAGGAGCGTACGGGTCGATGGCGGAACAGGTGACGGTCAAGCTGCCTGACGGCTCCGAGCGGGAGCTCCCCGAGGGCGCGACGGGAGCCGACCTTGCGGCCGCGATCGGCAAGCGGCTCGCCGCCGACGCCGTGGCCGCCGAAGTCGACGGGAGGCTGGTCGACCTGTCCGCCCCGGTGCAAGACGGCGCGTCGGTCTCCATCGTGACCGCAGGCTCCGGCGCCGGCCGCGACATCCTCCGCCACTCGACCGCCCACGTGATGGCCCAGGCGGTCCTGCGCCTCTGGCCGGGGGCGCGTTTTGCGATCGGCCCGGTGATCGCCGACGGCTTCTACTACGACTTCGAGCTGCCGGACGGCGCCCACTTCTCCGAAGAGGACCTGGACCGTGTGGACGCGGCGATGCGCGAGATCGTCGCCGAGGACCAACCCTTCGTGCGTGACGAGCTCTCGATCGCCGACGGCCTCGAGCTCTTCCGGGGCCAGCCGTACAAGCAGGAGATCATCGAGGCGGTCGCCGAAGGTGCCGACGAGGTCGACGCCGCCGGCGACGCGGCTGGAGCTGCGGTCGTCACCACCTACCGCAACTCCGACGAATTCGTGGACCTGTGCCGGGGACCTCACGTGCCGTCGACCGGACGGCTCGGCCACTTCACCCTCACCAGGGTCGCGGGCGCGTACTGGCGCGGCGACGAGCACCGTCAGCAGCTCCAACGGATCTACGGGACCGCGTGGGAGTCGGACGCCGCGCTCGCCGAC
>JASHYA010000283.1 GCA_030043315.1 Acidimicrobiales bacterium | reverse complement strand
CATGACCTTGTCCGAGAAGATCGGGTTCGTCGCGCTGGTCACGCGGCGACCCTACGAGAACGAGAACTCCGGTATCCCGAGTCTCTGCATTCCGGCGCTCACGCTGCAGGACGGACCCGATGGCCTCGCCGCTGACGTCACGGGAGTGACGCAGCTCCCCGCCTCGATCGGGGTGGCGGCATCGTTCGACACCTCCGTCGCCGCCCGGTACGGCACCGTTCTCGGCAGCGAAGCGAAGAGCCTCGGCGTCGACGTCGTGCAGGGACCGAACCTGAACGTGGCGAGGCTCCCCAACTCCGGTCGGATCTTCGAGGGGTACGGCGAGGACCCGACCCTCGTGTCGGCCATGGGGGTGGCCGAGATCGAGGCGATCCAGGCGCAGGGAGTGATGGCGATGGCCAAGCACTTTTCGGGCTACACGCAGGAGACGGCCCGGGCAGGCATCGACCAGACAGTGTCCGAGAGGGTCCTTCAGGAGATCTACTTCCCGCCGTTCGAAGCGGCGGTGGAGGACGCGCACGTGGCCTCCGTGATGTGCGCGATCGGAGACATCGACGGCACCGCCGCCTGCCAGAGCTCGAACCTCTTCCGGACCCTCGAGACAGACTGGGGCTTCACCGGGTTCGTCCGCACCGACGACAGCGCCTACACCGACGCCGCAGCCGCGTTCGACGCCGGGGTCGACATGATCAAGCCTGCGGACAGGACAGCACTGTCGCTCGCGGTTCTCGACGGCCGCGTGCCGATCTCCACGCTCGACGACGCGGTCACCCGGGGGCTCACCGAGATGTTCCGCTTCGGGTTGATCGCAAATCCCCTTCCCGTCACCTCCGGCCACTGCGACTGCGCCAACCACAGCGGTGTCGCGCTGACCACCGCCGAGCGTTCCATGGTGCTCCTCAAGGACGACGACGGTGTCCTGCCGTTGGCGAAGAGAAGCCTCGAGTCGATCGCGGTGATCGGCCAGGACGCCGGCTCAGGTGCCATGACCGCCGGATACGGCAGCGCCCACGTCGTGGCTCCGTTCGTGAGCACCCCGCTTGCGGCGATCCGAAGGTGGGCAGGCAAGACGGTGCATGTGACCTACAGCGGAGGCGGCCCTGCCCTTCGGTCCGCGACCGACGGCGTGATCGTGCACGGCACGCGCCGCGACACCACCGAGACACCGGAAGAGGAGACGGCCGACAGCCCCGGAACCGGACCGGGCTGGCTGGAGCGGGACCCCACCTTCACGCCGACGGTGTCGGGGCTCTACGACTTCTCGCTCACCTCGTCCGGCGACACCTGGCTCACAGTCGGGGGGTCGCGACTGATCAGCGAGCCCGGCATCCACGACGCGAGACAACCATGGTCGGCAACCGTCCGCCTCGTCGCCGGACATCCCTACTCGGTGAAGCTGCGCTGGCTCGACGTGGACGGTGCCGATCCCAAGCTGACGTGGACCGACGTGACGCCGACGATCAACGCCGCGGTCGAAGCCGCGCGTCACGCGAGCGCCGCCGTCATCTTCGCCAGCGACTACACGAGCGAGGGCTTCGACCGGCCGACGCTCGATCTCCCAGGTGATGCGAACGCGCTCATCTCCGCTGTCGCCGCGGTCAACCCTCGCACGGTGGTCGTGCTCAACACGGGAGGAGCCGTCGTCATGCCCTGGCTCTCCAAGGTCAAGGCCGTGCTCGAGGCCTGGTATCCGGGCGAGGAGGACGGAGCGGCCACGCTCGCCGTCCTGGACGGGACCGTCGACCCCTCGGGCCACCTGCCGCTCACCTTCCCGACGTCGGTCGCCCAGAGCCCGATGGGCCAGGTCACATCGTGGCCGGGTGTCGACGGTGTCGTATCGCTGGGCGGCCTGGACGTCGGGTACCGCTACTACGACGCCCACCACATCCGCCCCTTGTTCCCGTTCGGGTTCGGGCTCTCCTACACGACGTTCTCGGTGTGGGACCTGCAGGTCACCGAGACCGCCGACGGTTACCGGGTCAGCGTGGAGGTGACCAACGACGGAGACCGGTCGGGACGCGCAGTCGTCCAGGCATACCTGGGGTACCCACGGGCGGCCGGCGAGCCAGCGCACAAGCTCGTCGCGTTCGACTCGGTGCCGGTCGCCGCCTACGGCACCACCACGGAGACGCTCACCGTGCCGGCGAGCGCACTCGAGTGCTACCTGGACGGCGCCTTCCAGACGGTCCCCGGGACCTACACGCTGTCGGTGGGCCAGAACGAGGCGGACCTCCCGCTCCAAGCCTCTGTGCAAGTCCCCTGACGTCCGAGCACCTTGGCGCCGCGTCCGACGGCCGACAGGCGACAGGCGACGGGCGACCGGCGACGATGGCTGGCTCCCACATCCGGCATCTGGGGTTTCCTCCACCAGGTCAGCATCGTGAAATGTCCAACCGCCGATGAATGACCGCGGAAAAGGAGTCCACGGAGTGACGATCTGAGTGACGATGACGACCACATGAAGATCGCGATGACGACCACGATCCACCATTTCGACCTCTCGCATTGTCCGACACGAGGTTCACGCGTGCCGGTCACCTTTGTCATCTCGCAAGCAAACGAGCACTCGAATTCGGAGTCTGCAGTGTCGTGATATTGCGCAATGCGTTGCGCATCCGTAGGCTATATCCCTATGCCACAACGTCGAAGAGCAGGATCTGCAAAGAAGTCAGCCACGAAGAAGAAGGCCGCGGTCCGACCGAATGTCGCGAAGAAGGCGGTCAAGCGGACTGTGAAAGCCGCGGGCGGCCGAGCTCGCAGAGGTCCGCGCAGTGGCCTCAGCGCGGAGCACAAGGCGCAATTGGCGCGTGGCCGAGAGGAAGCCAGAGTGGTGCGCGCCTACCTCGAGGCGATCGACACCGGGCCGAAGCGGCGAGGACGCCGGCGCACGCCCGAGTCCGTCGCCAAGCAGATCGCGCAGGTCGACGAGCGGCTGCGTGACGCCCGCGGCTTGGACAAGCTCAACTTGCTGAAGGAGCGCCGAGATCTCGAAGCTGCGCGCGCCCATCTGGTTCCCGCAGCCGACCACGGTGCCCTCGAACGGGACTTTGTCAGGGTCGCGCGGCGCTACGGCGAGCGTCGAGGCATCGACTACTCGATCTGGCGTGAAGCAGGCGTGTCCGCCTCCGTGCTGACCAGGGCCAAGGTCCCGCGCACCCGGCTCACCAACAGTCGGAGACAGAGCGCCGCCCGGTAGGCGGTGCCGGGCGCCGGGACCTTCGCACGCGACGAGCACGACCGGTCACTGGAGTCGCCGGCGGGATCGCGTCGTCGCTACCCTGAAGAGCTTCCGCACGAGCGAGAGGTTCCGAGTTGGCGACACCGGTGACGGTCGATTGGATCGCATTACGTGCCGAAGCGTCGTCGGCCGCGGCGCGGGCGTACGCGCCCTACTCCCACCTGCGCGTCGGTGCGGCCGGCCTCATGGAGAACGGGCGGGTCGTCACCGCCTGCAACGTCGAGAACGCGTCCTACGGGCTCACCCTGTGCGCGGAGTGTGGTCTCGTCTCCGCGCTGCACGCGAGCGGGGGCGCCCGCCTGGTCGCGGTGAGCGTCGTGGCCGGCGACGGGCAGCCGCTCGCGCCCTGCGGTCGATGCCGGCAGCTGCTGTTCGAAGCGGGGGGCGGGGGACTCCTCGTGGACGGTGGGGACGGTGCCGACCCGGTGGCCCTGGCCACCCTGCTCCCCGGAGCGTTCGGACCGACGGACCTCGGGGCCCGGCGCGAGGCGCCATGAGCGCACGCCGGTACGAAGTGGTCGAGCTCATCCGTCGCAAGCGCGACGGCGGGCACCTCTCGGATGAGGAGATCGACTGGCTGGTCGGTGCGTACGCCTCGGGCCTCGTGCCCGACTATCAGATGGCGTCGCTGCTGATGGCCGTCTTCTTCAACGGGCTCGACCGCACAGAGCTCGGCCGGTTGACCTCCGCGATGGTGGCCTCGGGCGAACGTTTGGACCTCGAGGGGCTTTCCCGGCCCACGGTGGACAAGCACTCGACGGGCGGGGTCGGGGACAAGGTCTCCCTCGTCCTCGCCCCACTGCTGGCGAGCGTCGGCGCCTGCGTGCCGCAGCTCTCGGGGCGCGGCCTCGGCCACACGGGCGGGACGCTCGACAAGCTCGAGGCGATCCCCGGCTTCAGGAGCGACCTCTCGCCGTCGGAAGTCCGCTCGGTCCTGGAGCGGGTCGGTTGCGTCATCTGCGCCGCCGGCGCAGGGTTGGCACCTGCGGACCGGAAGCTCTACGCGCTGCGCGACGTGACGGGCACCGTCGAGTCGATCCCCCTCATCGCGAGCTCGATCATGTCCAAGAAGCTCGCGGAGGGCACGGCCGCGCTGGTGCTCGACGTGAAGGTGGGCACCGGCGCCTTCATGCCGGACCTGGGCCGGGCACGCGAGCTCGGCGAGACGATGGTCGCCATAGGGACTGAGCACGGACTGCGGACGACCGCCCTCCTCACCCGCATGGACGAACCGCTCGGGCGCGCGGTCGGCAACGGCGTCGAGGTCGAGGAGTCCGTGGCCACCCTCTCGGGCGACGGGCCCGCCGACCTCGTGGAGCTCACCGTCGCGCTGGGCGCCGAGATGGCGAGCCTCGCCGGCCTGGAGGTCGCCGAGTCGAGCGATCCAGGGGGCGAGCTGCGTGCCGCGCTCTGTGACGGCCGTGCGCTCTCCGTCTTCCGTGAGATGGTGCGCGCCCAGACAGGTGATCCGGACGCGCCGCTCCCGACCGCTCCGCACCGCCGTCTCGTCACGGCTCGGGCTCGCGGGTTCGTGCGCTCGATGGACGCCCGACAGGTCGGTGTCGCGGCGTGGCGACTGGGCGCGGGACGTGGCAAGAAGGAAGATCCGGTCAGCCCGTCCGCCGGCGTCATCTGCCTGCGCAAGCCCGGCGAGCCGGTCGAGGCGGGTGAGCCGGTGCTCGAGCTCCGAGCCGACGACCCGGCACCGCTCGACCCGGCCGTGGAGCAGCTCGAGGGGGCGGTCGAGATCGGGCCGGAGCCCCCGGCGGCGAGGTCCCTCGTGCTCGAGGTGATCAGACCGTGAGTGGCCACGTCGAGGTGCCGACGATCGAGGAGATCCGCCGCGTCCCAAAGGTCCTGCTCCACGACCACCTCGACGGTGGGGTCCGCCCGCAGACCGTCGTGGACCTCGCCAAGGAGACCGGGTACCGGGGGCTCCCGACCACCGAGGTCGACGAGCTGGCGAAGTGGTTCCGCGCGGGGGCGGCACGAGGCGACCTTGGTCTGTATCTCGAGGGGTTCGCGCACACCGTCGCGGTCATGCAGACGCGCGACGCGCTCGTGCGGGTGGCGGCCGAATGCGCTGAGGACCTCGCCGACGACGGGGTCGTGTACGCCGAGGTCCGGTTCGCGCCGGAGCTGCACACCGCTCGGGGGCTCACCGAGGCCGAGGTGGTCGAGGCGGTCCTCGAAGGCTTCCACGAGGGGAGCCAGCGGCGCGGCATCCGCGTCTACGCGCTGCTGACCGCGATGAGGACCGCGGCACGGTCCCTCGAGGTCGCCGAGCTCGCGGTCCGCTACCGAGACGACGGCGTCGTCGGGTTCGACATCGCCGGTGCCGAGAAGGGCAGTCCCCCCACCGAGCACCTCGCGGCGTTCCAGTACGTCCAGCGGGAGAACTTCCACATCACGATCCACGCCGGGGAAGGCTTCGGGCTGCCGTCGATCTGGGAGGCGCTGCAGATCTGCGGCGCCGACCGGCTCGGCCACGGGGTCCGGATCGTCGACGACATCGAGCGGCGCCCGGACGGGTCGGTCTCACTCGGCCGTCTCGCGAGCTACGTGCGCGACCGCCGGGTCCCGCTCGAGATGTGCCCGACCTCGAACGTCCAGACGGGCGCCGTGACCGCCCTCTCGGACCACCCCATCGGGCTGCTGCGGTCGCTCTTCTTCCGGGTCACCGTGAACACGGACAACCGCCTCATGAGCGGCGTGACGGTCTCCTCGGAGCTCCACGACGTCGCGGACGCCTTCGGGTACGGATGGCGTGACATCGAGTGGCTGACGCTGAACGCGATGAAGAGCGCCTTCGCGCACTTCGACGAGCGTCTTCGCCTCATCAACGAGGTGATCAAGCCCGGGTTCGCGCAGGCTCGCGCGGCGGCCGGGAGTCGATGAGTGGCCCGGCCGCGTCGGCGCGGGGCGGCACTACTCTGGCGACGATGGACCAAGGGGCCCGGACTCGTACCGCTCGCACCGGTCGGACTGCCCGCACCGCCCGCACGACCGCGCGCGTCACGACCGCGCCGCTGATGGTGACCGCCCCCCTCGCAGGTGCCTGGACCCACGACGTCGCCACCTCCGACGCCGCGTTGAGGAGGTTCCTCCACGGCCTCCCCGGGGTGGACCAGGTCGGCGCCGAGGCCCGGGCGGCGGCGCTCGCCACCCGGTCGATCAAGCGCGAGTCGAAGATGTGGGCGCTCGACGCGGCCATCTCCATGATCGACCTCACCACGCTCGAGGGCGCGGACACGCCCGGCAAGGTCGCCGCCATGTGCGCCAAGGCGCGCCACCCGGATCCCACGGACCCGAGCGTCCCGCCCGTCGCCGCGGTGTGCGTCTACCCCGACCTCGTCGGCGTCGCAGCCGCGCAGCTCGCCGGCAGTGGGGTCGCGGTGGCCTCGGTCGCGACGGCGTTCCCGTCGGGCCGTGCGTCGATCGGTGTGAAGCTCGCCGACGTGCGCGACGCCCTCGAGGCGGGCGCGCAGGAGATCGACATGGTGATCGACCGTGGCGCGTTCCTCGGCGGGCGATACGGCCAGGTCTACGAGGAGGTGCGGGCTGTCCGCGAGGCGGCCGGTCCCGCGCTGTTGAAGGTGATCCTCGAGACCGGGGAGCTGGCGACCTACGACAACGTCCAGCGCGCGGCCTGGCTCGCGATGCTCGCCGGCGCGGACTTCGTGAAGACGTCGACCGGGAAGGTGACGCCCGCCTCCACGCGACCCGTCGCCCTCGTGCTGCTCACCGCGGTGCGTGACTTCATGCAGGCGGGGGGCCCGCGCGTCGGCGTGAAGATGGCCGGAGGCATCAGGACGGCGAAAGAGGCGATCTCCTACCTCGTCATCGCCAACGAGACGGCGGGCGCAGAGTGGCTCACCCCCTCGGCGTTGCGCCTCGGGGCGTCCACGTTGCTGAACGATCTGCTCATGCAGCGGACCAAGCAACGGACCGGCGTCTACTCGGGGCGCGACTACTTCACGATCGACTGATGCCGGACCGATTGGCGTGGATCGGCGTACCGGTGACGGGACGGAAATGCCCCGCGTAGCGCCACATGTCGAAGCGGCGACGGTGGATTCGGTGGCGGCGTTCGACTACGCGCCGGCCCCGGAGTCGCGTGACATCGTCCGCCTGGACGCGGAGTACGGGCTCTTCGTCGGCGGGGAATTCCACCCCGCCGTCTCGGGCCGGACCTTCGTGACGATCAACCCCGCCACCGAGGAGCCGCTCGCCTCGGTGGCCGAGGCGGGCGTGGAGGACGTGGACCGGGCGGTCGCCGCCGCACGCGCCGCCTACGAGGACGGCTGGGGGAGGCTGCGCGGCCGCGAGCGGGCCAAGTACCTGTTCCGCATCGCGCGGGTCATCCAGGAGCGCGCGCGCGAGCTGGCCGTGCTCGAGTCGTTGGACAACGGCAAGCCGATCCGCGAGTCGCGTGACGTGGACATCCCCCTCGCCGCGGCGCACTTCTTCTACTACGCGGGATGGGCGGACAAGCTCGAGCACGCCGGCTTCGGCCCGCAGCCGCGTGCCCTCGGGGTCGCCGGCCAGGTGATCCCCTGGAATTTCCCGTTGCTCATGGCCGCATGGAAGCTGGCACCGGCGCTCGCCACCGGCAACACCTGTGTGCTGAAGCCGGCCGAGACGACGCCGTTGTCCGCGCTGTTCCTCGCACAGATCTGCCAGGAGGTCGGCCTGCCCCCCGGGACGGTGAACATCCTGACCGGTGCCGGAGCGACGGGGGCGGCACTGGTGGCGCACCCGGGCGTCGACAAGGTGGCCTTCACCGGCTCGACGGAGGTCGGAAAGGAGATCCGTCGGGCGGTCGCGGGGACGCACAAGCGGCTGACGCTCGAGCTCGGCGGCAAGGCGGCCAACGTCATCTTCGAGGACGCCCCGATCGACCAGGCGGTCGAGGGCATCGTCAACGGGATCTTCTTCAACCAGGGCCACGTCTGCTGCGCAGGGTCCCGCCTGCTCGTCCAGGAGTCCGTCGCCGACCTCGTCTTGGACCGGCTCCGTGAGCGGCTGGCCACCCTGCGCCTCGGCGACCCGCTCGACAAGAACACCGACATCGGCGCCATCAACTCTGCGGAGCAGCTCGCCAAGATCCGGGGCCTCGCCGACGCGGGCAGCGAGGAGGGGGCAGAGCGGTGGTCCCCCCCGTGCACGCTCCCCGATCGAGGGTTCTGGTTCCCCCCGACGGTCTTCACCGGGGTCAGCCAGTCGCACCGGATCGCGCGCGAGGAGATCTTCGGCCCGGTGCTCTCGGTGCTCACCTTCCGCACCCCTGCCGAGGCGGTCGCCAAGGCGAACAACACGCCCTACGGCCTCTCGGCCGGCGTGTGGACCGAGAAGGGGAGCCTGATCCTGTGGATGGCCCAGCAGCTGGAGGCGGGTGTGGTGTGGGCGAACACCTACAACCGCTTCGACCCGGCGAGCCCGTTCGGCGGCTACCAGGAGTCCGGCTTCGGGCGCGAGGGCGGCCGCCACGGCCTGGAGGGGTACCTCGATGGCTGAGCCCACGGCCCGCGCGGAGGTCCGCAAGACGTACAAGCTGTTCGTCGGCGGCGCGTTCCCCCGCTCCGAGTCGGGACGCTCGTACGTGGTCTCCGCGGCCGACGGCTCGCCGCTCGCCAACGCGGCGCTCGCGTCGAGAAAGGACGCCCGCGACGCGGTGGTCGCCGCCCGGGGCGCGCTCGCCGGGTGGGCGGGCGCGACCGCCTACAACCGGGGCCAGGTGGTCTACCGGGTGGCGGAGATGCTCGAGGGCCGCCGCGCGCAGTTCGCCGGGGAGGTCGCCGCCGCCGAGGGCGTGCGCGTCGGTGCCGCGCGCCGCACGGTCGACACTTCGGTGGACCGGCTCGTCTGGTACGCGGGGTGGTCGGACAAGGTCGCCCAGGTGCTCGGCGCGTCCAACCCGGTCGCAGGGCCGTACTTCAACTTCTCGGTCCCCGAGCCGACCGGCGTGGTCGCGGTCTTGGCCCCGCAGCCCTCGAGCCTGCTCGGGCTGGTGAGCGCCGTCGCACCGGTGATCGTCACCGGCAATACCGTCGTCGTCGTGGCGAGCGAGGAGCGTCCGCTGCCGGCCATCAGCTTCGCCGAGGTGCTCGCGACCGCGGACGTACCCGCCGGCGTCGTGAACGTGCTCACCGGGAGGACGTCGGAGCTCGCACCGGTCCTGGCCGGCCACATGGACGTCGACGGCATCGACGTGACGGGCGCCGAACCGGCGTCGAGGGCCGAGCTCGAGCGGCTC
>JASHYA010000282.1 GCA_030043315.1 Acidimicrobiales bacterium | reverse complement strand
GCAGCAGATGGTCGCCCTCCCGCTGTTCACGCAGCCCAGCCTGCTGGCCTGGTCGGGTACGACCGCAGGCGTCTCGTCCGACGCCGACGGTCCCACGTTGTTCTCGAGCGCAGGGACCTGGGCGATCCGCGTCCCGCCGAAGAGCCCGACGGCGCAGTCGTGATCGACCCGGGGCGCGCGGGCCACGCGCCGCGCTTTTCTGCGCTCCCTCCTTGGCGGCTGGCGCGGAGGGCCGCGATAGGATCGCTTCCCACGTCGGAGTGGCGGAATAGGCAGACGCGCCAGCTTGAGGGGCTGGTGACCGCAAGGTCGTGGGGGTTCAAGTCCCCCCTCCGACACCGCGAAAACCCCACGCGTAAACCTGCGATCAGGGCCTCGCGACCGTTTTCCACGCGCCGGTACCTGACAGACAAGCCCGCTGCTTCGTAGATCTCGCGGCGTCGTCCGGCTCTGTGCCCTTCCTCCGCATCGCAGCGAGTGCCGTCGTGGCGCCCCCACACTTCCAACAGCGATTCGGCAGTCCGAGGGCTCGACTTCGACCTCGCCAGCCTCGGGTGCCTCCATTGGGCGAGCCTCGCAGTCGGCTGTGACGGCCCGACGGGCGGCCGCCCCCGCAAGGGCCGTCACGAGGGTCCCGGTCCCACCTGGGCTCCTCGGGAGAAACTCGTGTCCGCCTGACCGGGCAGCAGTTCCTGGGTCAAGCGCAGACACCGAGGACAGGAGGGGACTCATGGCCAATCGGAACGGCGGCAAGCGCAGCGACCACCCACATCACGCCGGCGCCGGAATGGTGTCGGACGTCTTCAAGGTGATCGCCGCGGCCATCCTCATACTGGGGATCGCGGGGTCTCTCATCGCGGCCTTCGAGTTGCTGAAGCACACAGCGAGCCGAGGCTTCGTCGCCGCGGTCGCGATCGGCGGCATCCTCGGGAGCATCTTGTCAGCTGCCGCCGTCGCCTTCTTCGCCTACGTGCTCGACCTGTTGATGGGGATCGACGTGAACACGTACGAAGCGAACAACCAGAGAGAGCGGTCGCTCGGTCGGGGGATCTGACCGGGCTCGCTAACGCACCGCCGGCACGACCGACGCGGCGGTCGTCCTCGCCGCGAGGACTTTCACCACCTTGCCGATGATGAGTGAGCGTGACACCGGCCCCCACATCCTGCTGTCGCAGGAGTCCACCCGGTTGTCCCCCATGACGTAGTAGCCCCCCGCCGGGACCTTGTACGACCCGGTCATCGTCGTGTACGTGCTCGCAAGAGGCTTCCCTGTGGGGCCCTTCGGCAACCAGGACTCCTTCAGCAGCTTGCCTGTGATGTACACCTTGCCGCCGTGGGCCGAGACGGTCTCCCCCGGGAGGCCGATCACGCGCCTCACGAGGTCCGAGACCGGAGGTCCCCCGCAGTCCTCGGCGGGCGGGCGCTTGAACACGATGATGTCGCCATGCTCGGGTGTGGCCGTCTCGTACGCGGACAGGTTCACCTCGATCGAGTCGCCGCCCTTGATCGTGGGGTACATCCCTGTCGACGGCACATAGAACGTCTTGAGCCGTGGCGGCTGAGAATCCCTCGAGGTTGCCGCACGTCGGCTTGGTGACGGACCCGGAGCGCTCGACCTCCCGAGGAAGAACCCTCCGAGGCCCACCCCCGCCAAGACGACCAGGGCCGCCGCGCCGAGGGCGACACGCCGCAGCGTTCGTCGCGTCACCACGAGGACCGGCTCGTCCGGCCGGTGGCCATCGCCTCCAAGGTCATGCACCTCCGCCATGGGGCCTCCGTCCCTGGTCTCCGACAAGGCTACGACGAGGGTGCGCGTCGGGGGCGAGTCGTCCAGCCCCACCAGGGCTTTCGTCGCAATACGCCGTAGCCGGCTGTCTACAAATCGTCTACACTGACCGTCATGGCGTCCGGAGAGACCACCACCGTCCGTATCCGTCGGCCCGACTCTGAGCGACTACAAGTCCTGGCGCAGCGACGACACACCTCTGTCATCGAGGTCGTGCACAACGCGATCGACGCGCTGGAGCGACAGGACTTCCTCAGGGGTCTCGCCTCGGACTACGAGCGCCTTCGCTCTGAGCCGGAGCGGTGGGAGCACTACGTCCACGAACGCGAGGAGTGGGACAGCTTCGCGTGATCCTGCGAGGCGAGGTGTACGACGTCGACCTTGGCCAACCGGTCGGCCACGAGCCAGCCCACAGGCGTCCGGCGGTCGTCGTCTCGGCCGACGTCGTCTCGAACAGCGTCGGCGGACTTGTGGCCGTGGTGCCAATCACCTCACGCTCCTACGGGCTGCGCAGCCACGTCGAGCTGGACTCAGGCGAAAGTGGCCTTGCCCATGGCTCTTTCGCCAGATGCGATCAGCTGCGGTTCGTAGCCGTCCAGCGGTTGCACCGACGACGGGGAGCTGCCTCAGTCACCGAGGTGGCCGACATCGACACCGCTCTTCGGTTCGTTCTCGACCTCTAGGCGGTGTTCGGCCGCCCCGGCGATCTCGACGGCGATCCGGCGGGCGATCTCGTGGATCTCGGTCACGGGACGACTGGGTCGTGATCTGGCAACTGGGAAGAGCTGAGAGCACGATCGACGTCGTCTGGGTCGGAAAACCGTGACACCCTTCGGCATCGACGTTCCGGCCCGGGTCCCCGGGGTCGACCACTCCACACAGACGGCACGTCCATCCTGATCGAGCACGACGATGTCGGGCTTGATGTTGAAGGTCCACCCCCCTCCGACACCCAAGTGGCCCACTTGGCCGGCTCGCCTGGCTCTGTCACCGTGAGGATGCGACGCCGAAAGACAAGGGGTTGGTTTCGGCGCGCTCCGAGAGTGCCCGCCGCAGGCTCGGGAAGGGAACGCGCTCTTGTTCCAGCCTGACGGCCACGCCGTACCGGTCCTCGATCAGATCTTCATAGACGGACTGCTCGGCAGGCACCAGGTGCTCCAATCGTCGCGTGGTGGGGTTCGCCTCCGTCGTCCAGTGAGGGCGATGAGCGAGGAGCGTTGTGCGGTCCATCAGGATCGAGCTGACATTGGGTAGGTGAACGCGCAGACGGCTGAGTATGTCGAACCCGTGCGTATCGATGTCTCCCCAGTAGACGACTTCCTTCTGCACCAACCACGGGAGTCCACCCAGGGCGCCCGAGGCGAATCCCGAGCCGAAGATCACGATCGCTCGCGCCGTCGCGGGGAAGGCGAGGTACGACGTCTCGTTCTCGACGATGAAGACGGTGCGCGCTGCGAGCTCGGCGCGGGCCAGTTCGTCGGTCCGGAGCGTGAGCTCGGTGACGCCGGAAGGGAACGACGAGACTGACGTGTCGAGGATCCGAAACCGCGTATAGGCCGGCTTGGCAAGGAAGCCGAACCGCCGTGCGAAGTCCCCGGCACCGGCCGACGAGTCGACCCGGTCCACCGGCAGCGCCAGGGTCAACAGGTCGGAGAGCAGTCGCCGGTGGCGCTCGATGAACTTGGTGTCGACCCCCTCCACGTCGAGATGGCGCACATACGTGCCGCGCGTGTCGTTGGAGGCCACCCGTTCGATGATCGCGAGTACCTGTGTCCACACTTCCCGGTGCTCGAGGACCGTCATCGGGTGGTCAGCCATCCAGGGAACGAGCGCCGGAATCCGCTCGCCGGCCGTCGCCAACAGCTCGTCCAGCGCCCGGACGTCGTCGCCCGTGCCGAGCACGCTGCAGAGCTCCTCGAACGTCGGGACCACCGCCCGCGCCGGCACCCGGCTCGAACCGAGCGAGCGACCACGCACCGTGCGGTGCTCGATCGTGAGGCCCCGTCCCACCCCTGGCGCGCCCGGCGCGAAGGCGGCCGACCATCGCCGCACCTCGTCGAACCGGTCGAGCAGCTCGTTCGACGCCGGTCCCTTTATGGGGATGCGAACCGGTTCCCAGCGGTCACCTCGGGCATGGCTCCGGAGATACCTCCCCGAGCTCCAGCGCCTGTGCAGCGTCGCGAGGATGTCAGCGGGCTCCGCCCACGGTGCTCGTTGCCGCACCCTGCTCAAGCCGCCGGCCCCTCCGGTTCACCGTCCGCACCGGACGATCGCAGCCCGGCAAGCACCGGGTCGCACGCGTCGCGCATCCTCCTGTACTCGGCGATCGTCAGCGAGAGGAGACGCGAATAGTTCCCGTTCGGATTGTCGACGTAGCCCACTGCAGAGACATACGGCTCGATGACGTGGATCTTCTGAAGTGGCGTCACGATCAACAGTTGCAGGCCCAGACGCGCGAACAGCGTCAGCGCGTACTGCGTGGACACCTCGGACCCTCGTCCGAACGCCTCGTCGATGACGACGAACCGAAACGCCTTCGAGCGGGCAGTGCCCCAGTCCAACTTGAACTGGTACGCGAGCGAAGCAGCCAGGATCGTGTAGGCGAGCTTCTCCTTCTGGCCGCCGGACTTGCCTGCCGAGTCGGTGTAGTGCTCGTACTCGCAGCCGTTCTCACGGAAGCGCTCGGAGGCCGAGAACACGAACCACTGCCGGACGTCCGTGACCCGCCGCGTCCAGACCTGGTCGACGTCGGTGAAGCCTTCCCGACCCTTGAACCTGTCGATGATCCGTTTCACCTGCTGGAACCGCTGCTCGGAGTACTGCTCGTCCGCCCCTCGGCCGATGACGTCGTCGGTGCAGGCGCGAAGGTCGGCCTGAAATTCCCGCACCTCGGTGTTCGGGGTCGGCTCGGCCAGCAACGCGATGTAGCGGCCCTCGTTGTAGTCGATGTCCACCAGGGAGCCATTGATGGTCTCGATGCGCTCGCGGATCAGCTTGTCCTGCTTGTTGAGCTGCGCCGAGAAGCTCGCGATATCCCGGATCGTGTTCTGGGTCAGGTACTCCTTGAACTCCTTTTCGAAGCGGGGCAGGTCGTCCTCCGCCACCCTCTCGTGGAGCTGGCGGAAGTCGTTCGCCGCGGCGAGGGAGGCGTCGAATTCGACCGTCTCCTGCGGGTACCTTCCCCGAAAGCCGCTCATGGCGCCGACCACCTGGTTGCTTCGGTCGGTCTGTCTTCGCGTCACGGCGGACCGCTCCCGGTCCACGGCGGTTCGGATCTCCTGCTCCACATGAGAGATCGTCGTGACGTCCAGAGCCGTGACCGAAGAGATCGCTTGGGTGCGGGCTTCCAGCTCCTCCCAGACCGATGCCGGCACCTCGGACGCGACGGGGTCCCCGAGGGTGGACTCCGCGCGCGCTACGGCGTCCCGGCTGGACATCTGGTCGCGCTCCAGCCCTCCCCTCTTCCCGTCGAGCGCCCGTATGTCTGCGTCCTTGGTCCGGATCGCTTCGGTCGTCTTCTCGAGCTCGGCTCCCAGCACGGCGAGGCGGTTCGACGAGGAGAGGATCCGGGCCCGTTCGTCCCGCAGATCCGCGATCTCCTTGACCAACTCTTCCCAGTCGAGGTCCTCCCACTTCGTGTACTCGTCCAGGCCGCTGATCGACCTGAGGCGTCGCTCCGTCTCCCCGGCCTCGCTCCGGCACTGGCGAAGGGCGTCGGCCAGCTTCCCCTGGCGGGCGTGGAGCTCACCCGCGTGGGCGATCATCGCCTCGATCTTCTGCGCGTTGTCCCAGCCCAGCACGTACGTGCGCCGGTCATCGACGGGACGCCGGTCGTCCTTTTCGTGGCGGTCACGGTCCTTCACCTGTCCGGAGCGCGTCACGGCCTTCGGCGCGGCGCGGAGCTCGCCGATGGTGTCAACGCACGCGTGGTTCGCCCTGCGCGCGAGCTCTCCTTCGAGCCATGGCGCGAGTCCCGAATCCGGCTTCACCTCGAGCAGGTCGACGAGGAGCGGACGGCTGGTCTGGCGCTCGGGCACGGGAACGGGCGAGCTGGCGCTCGGGACGCGGTAGTACACGAGACGTGCACCAAGATGACGCTGGTCCACCCACCTCGCGACCGCGTCGTAGCGGTCGCTCGGGACGAGCAACGACAGCGCGAAGCCGCGCAGTACGCGCTCGGCCGCGCCCTCCCAGTCGGATGCGTCCGGCCGCACCCGGACGAGTTCGCCGGCGAAGGGCAGCTCACCCGGATCGGCGTCCAGATCGGCGCAGAGCCGGGCACGCAGGTCCAGGCTCGCGGCGGGGATGTTCGTCGGGCGCGACTGGAGGCTGCGCAGCTCGGCGTTCACGGACTCCGCCTCATCGTCGAGCTTGCGCTTGGCGACTTCCTGCTCGACAACGCGGTTCTGCGCCCCAGCGTGGTCGGCCTCGAGCTGCGCGTGGAGCGAACGCGCGCGACCTTTGGCGGACGCGAACAATGCCGCACTCGATACCGGTTCGAGCCCCGCACCTTGCAGAAGCTCGTTGAACCGGCTGAGCTTCGCCTGCCTCGACGGCCACTCTCTCTCCAACCGGTCGGTCTCGCCGTCGATGGCACTCAATCGGTCGCCGCCGCTACCGGCGATGTCCACGCGGAGCTCGGACTCCTTCGTCCTCAGTTCCTCCCGCTCCGAGCTCGAGTCCTCGAGCTGCCGGTCGATGTCACGAACGGCCGCTTCGAGAGCTTCGAGCCGGTCGGTGTGCAGCGCCCGGGTGATCTTGGCGAAATTGAACCGGAGCGCCTCCTGCTGCCTCTCCAGTGCGTCGGCCTTCACAGCGAGCTCGTCGTGCTCGTCGAGCATCTCGATGATGGGCGAGAGGAGCTCGAGCTGTTGGCGCGCACGGACCACCGCATCATGCGCGCGCGTAAGGTTCTCGAAGTGGTCCACGAGCGAGTCGATCATGGACTTGCTGTCGAACGGCTCGAGCATGTGGCTGCGGACGAAGTCGTTCAGGTGGTCGACGACCTTCATGGAGACGGTCTGGTGGAACAGCTCCATCGCCTGCTCCGACTCGATCCCCAGCCGCCGGCGGAAGTCCTTCCCGTAGTCGGGGAAGGTGTCGTAGAGGCGAGCGCCGGTGCCGCGCAGACGGCGCTTGAGACCTGCAAGGTCCGCACCGAAGTCCCCGAAGTCGGCGGTGATCGAGAGCTCGGCGTCCGCCACGACGCAGAACCGCTCCGGTTGGCCGGTCTCCTTCGTCCGGAAGACCTGCGCGAGCGTGACCGTCGTGTCGAAGTCGACGTTGGCGAACACGCCGAGAACGACCGAGTAGTGGCGGCCGTCGCGTAGCCCAACCGGTCTCGACGCCCCCGTGGTCTCGTTGCGTTGGACCTTGTAGTGGCCTTCGACGTAGGACCGCAGGGTCCGCTCCCGTGCGTCCGCGCCGGCGGCGCGATTGTAGGAGATCCGGTGCGCCGGGAGCAGGAGCGTGGTGATCGCGTCCACGAGGGTGGACTTTCCGGAGCCGATGTCCCCGGTGAGCAACGCGTTGCGGCCCTCGACGGTGAAGGTCCATACCTGCTGGTCGAAGGTGCCCCAGTTGTAGACCTCGAGACGCTGCAGGCGGCCGCCGGGAAGCCGGTCGATCTGGAGCAGCTCGAGGTCCATCAGGCTGAACAGCGCCTGCGTCTGCGAGGTCAACGGGTCTCCTCTCCACGGAGCTCTCGGAGCCCGGCCAGGTACTCGTCCAGGTTGGCGTCGAAATCGGACAGCCACTGTCCGTCGACGAAGGCCTTGATAATGCGGCGCACCTCGAACAGATCGTCCTGGCCTCGCAGTCTCCTCAGGAAACCCAGCTCTTCGACCCGGTTGACGTGTCGCCCGATCGTGTCGACGAGCTGCGCGTCGTTGGTGGACTCCGGAAGGTAGAGCCGCATCATCTCGACCATCTGGTCCCTGCTGAGCACGAGCCTGCTCTCCGCGCTGGACGCGTCGAACTCGGCGAGCCGCTTGCGCAGCAGCGCGAGAAGGAGGCTGACGTGAAACGGCAGCTTCCTCCTCGCGATCAACCGCGGCACCGCCTCTCCCTCGTCCACGGCGTCGTCGGACAGGTGGGTACGCAGGTAGGCGTACCCCTCGGCCTCGTCGACGACCACTTGGAGCCCGAGAACCGAGACGTAGTCGGCCACCTGGTTTCGCAGCGTGAGGAGCGACGCCCACGCACGCTCGTGGGTGTCGCGGTAGATCGGACCCTTGCAGAGGTTGACCACCACGATCGAGAGCTCCGAAGGCGCGACGGTCTCGGCGTGCGGAAGGGTCATCTCGGCTCCCGTCCCCGCCTCGCGAACGACGTCCGGGGCAGCTCGGCGATCCGGTCGACGTCGCCCGCGCTCCACCCGACCTGCTCGCGGTGCTCGTCGTCGAACACGACAGCGAGGTCAGGCTCGGTCAGGGACAGATAGCCGAGGAGCTCCGCGAGTCCCCGCTCCAACGGTGCGGCAGCCAGCACCTCGCGCAAGCCGACCTGCTCGCTGGGTCCGAGCGCCTTCCACACCTGGCGCACGAGCTGGCTCCGGTCGACGTACACCTGGCTCACGAGAGCCGACGCGTCGAACTCCTCAGAGCCGGCCGCGAGATCGGCGGTCTCGAGCGCGACCTCGATTGGACGGCGATAGAGCGGGCGCTCCATGGGAAGGCCGAGGGTCGCGCCGGTGTCGTCCATCTCGTTCGTGATCTCGGGGTCGCGGATGCCCCGTACCTCCAGAGCCTTCGACTCGATGTTGTGGAGCAGCTCGAACACGCGCCGGTTCTCCAGCCACACCTGATCGTCGAGGAAACGGCGCAGCTGCTCCGACAGGAGGCGGACCGTCGCCTGGGTCCGTTCGCTCGCGTCGATCCAGTCGAAGTGGACGTGGCGCAACCGCTCGTCCTTCTCGGCGATCTCCTCGATGCCGTCGAGGCGACCGAGCAGATCGGTCAGCTCGGACTGGCGCTCGTAGGAGAGGAGGAAGTCGTAGAAGGCCTGGAAGCTCCGGCCCTGGTCGGACTCGGCGATGCTGTTGCGGCTGCTCAGGGCGTCTTCGAGCAGCGCCCCCTTGGTCCCCGTCCACCCGGCGATCTGCTCGCGCAGCTGTCGGTCCAGCCGCCGGAAGTTCTCCTCGACCTGGCGGAAGTCGGACAGGAGCTCCCGCGCCGTCTGCGAGAACTGCTGGTACCGGTCCCTCTGGCTCACCTCGTCCAGCCGGCGGAACTCGCCCCGCTCGGCCCGTGCGATCTCCGCATCGACCTCCGCCCGGCGACGCCGCAGATCGTCCAGGCGACGCTCGGGGTCGTCCTCCGCGCCATACACCATCTGGCGTAAAAGCTCGAAAATCGTGTGAAGCCGCGACTCAGTGCCGACGAAGCCCCGACCACGTAGGCCGGTCACCCACATCAGCGCCCTCTCGACGGAGGGTGACATGTCGTAGTGGGCCTCGTCGGAACCCGTCGGATAGAACTTCCGCAGCCAGCCGTGCTCAGAGCCGGCCCAGTCGTCGAGGTACTCGGACGCCCGACGGGGGAACCGGTCCTCGCCCAGCCGCTGGCTGAGGGCGTACAACTCGTCGTCGAGAGCTTCCGACAGCTCGGACGCCGGGACGTCTCCGGCGTTCCTCTCGACGAACATCCTGCTCAAGAACGAGAGCACCAGGGACACGTTGCCGGACCGCAGCAGGGACCAGGCGGGATGGTTGGCCCGTAGGTGCTCGATCTCGTCGTAGTTCACGAAGCCGAGCCCCCGGCCAGACGGGATGGGTCAGGGTCCTGGGCCATCGCGCCCGAGATTAGGACCGAGTTGTGACACGGCATTGGATCCCTGGGGATCCACCCTGGTGCGAAGCGCGACGGCACAGAACACCTCCACCGTGCAGGGAGACGCTGCCGTGGGGAAGCAGTGCCATTGGTTATACTCTTCGGTATGACTCACCGGATCGGGCCGAAGGGCCAGGTGGTGATCCCGAAGGAGATCCGCGACCAGCTGGGGGTTCGCCCCGGGGACGAGGTGGATTTCGCTCTCGACGAGAGTGGCGACGCGGTGCGCGTGGAACCGGTGCGAGAGCGCCCGACGCTTCGGGGGTCGTTGGCGGGGCTGGGGCTCGTCGCGGAGCTCGAGGCCGATCACCGGGCCGAAGTCCGCCGTTGACCGAGTGCCTCGACGCCTGGGCGATCCTCCGGTGGCTGGAAGGCGACATGCCGGCGGCAGCTCGGGTGGAGGCGGCGATGCCGTCTCGCCCGCTCATGAGCTGGATCAACCTTGGTGAGGTGTCCCACATCATCGAGCGACGTGCCGGAGCGGATCGGGCTCGGCGCATCGTGCGGGAGCTGCGTCCGAACCTGATGCTGGACGTTCCGACCGAGACCCGGGTCCTTCAGGCTGCCCACCTGAAAGCGGGGCACCGTATGGCGTACGCCGACGCGTTCGCAGTCGCTACGGCAATCGCGCACGGTGCAATCCTTCTGACCGGTGACCCGGAGATCCTGGCCGGCGACCCCGGTTGGCCGGTCGAGGACTTACGCTCCTGACGGATCGTCACCCTGCCAGGTCCAGCTCCGTTCGGAGCGCTCCGAGTTCCGCGTAGGCCAGTGCGAGCACCTCGATCCCACCGCGAGGACGCTCGCCTCACGCGAACGGCGAGGGCAGGCAACGGCCTGCACGCCCGCCGCTCGTTCTCGGCGTGAGCTCCCGGCCAACCAATCGCCTCGCCACGTACCATCGCGGAGGGTGGCCAGCCACCACCTCGAAACCCGCCTCGCGTGTCGCAGGCGGAAAGGTCCCCCCTCCGACACTGACTTTTGCCCACGGAGGCGGCCGCGCCGGCCGGTGGGCGTTTCGGGTCGATCGGTTCTCCGACACTTACTTTCGCCCACGGGTCCGACTCCGCGATGACGACGCGTCGGGCCGGGTCGTACGTCGACGTTGGCGAGCACTTCGAGAAGGTTGCCGAGGCCGTTCACCAGTGCGGCGAGCTGCTCGCGCGACAGGCGCCCGCGGTTGTGCCCGGTGGCGCGGCCCAGTTCGACTTCCGCTGACAGGCGCTCGGCTTGGACCTCGGCGATCCAGGTGGTGACGACCGCCGGGTCGGCGCCGGAGTCGAGCGCGGCCCGATAGCGGCCGACGCTCAGCCTCGGCTGGGTCTGGCAGAGTGACGACGATGGCCAGCAAAGCGACGAGGACTGTTGGGCGTGGTGGTGCGAGGTGGCTCGTACTCAGTCGCGACATCTCTGACTCGGTACGAGTTGACGGAGAGCCGCAGGTCCAGGCAGGGATGGTTCTGGACATGGACGGACTGGTGCGAGGGGTGGCGGTGGGCGCGACCGAGATCGACGCCGTCGCTCACGCAGTCGAGATCGGCCTCACCAAGCCGGCGGGAAGCCTGCCACCGGGGCGACCGGGGGAGGTGCTCTGCGCTCCCGGACTCGAGGCTCAGATCATCGAAGTCTTGTCGTCTCGCATCGGTGGCGATCGCTTGCCTTCGGTACGGGTGATCGAGCCACCGGCAGATGCAGAGGACATCTTCGATTCGTTCGTCGGCCA
>JASHYA010000281.1 GCA_030043315.1 Acidimicrobiales bacterium | reverse complement strand
ACTTGCCCCGTCGGCAACAAGGCGACAACGCCCGCTGGTGCGAAAACCGTGACGACCTTCCTGATGGACCAGTTCCGTACCAGTTCGAGTTACTCCACCAACCCGCTGTGGAAGGTCGTCGACGGACCGTGGGTGATCAGCTCCTACAATCCAGTCACCAAGGAGACCACGTTCGCCCGCAACACGCACTACACGGGGCCGACAAAACCGCATCTGTCGGCGTACACCATCGTCACCTTCACAACAGGGGCAGCCGAAACCAACGCCTTGCGCGCTGGAACCCTGAGTATGGGCTTCCTGACACCCAGCGAGTATGACGAGATCCCCTACTTCAAGAGCCATGGGTATCACGTCGAAGGTTGGCCGATCTACGGCAACAACGCCGTC
This sequence comes from Acidimicrobiales bacterium, assembly GCA_030043315.1. GTDB lineage: Bacteria > Actinomycetota > Acidimicrobiia > Acidimicrobiales > RAAP-2 > JAJYVT01. The sequence goes on along the minus strand of JASHYA010000281.1, from coordinate 5,711 downwards.
GAGCTCGGCTACACGAACCCCACGTACGGTCCATTGGTCAAGCAGCTGTACATACGCCAGGCGCTTCAGCACCTCATCACAGAGAAGCTCTACATCTCGAAGGCTCTCCACGGATACGGTCAGCTCGACTATGGCAGCCTGGCGGTGCTGCCGCAGGCCAACGTGGTCAGTCCAACCCTCAGCCACCCGTACTACGCGTACAGTCTCCACACCGCGACCAAGCTCCTGTCGAGCCACGGGTGGAAGTTGGGCAAGGACGGCATCGACTACTGCGCCCATGCGGGGAGCGGTCCCCATGACTGCGGTACCGGCATCTCGTCCGGCAAGCAGTTGAGCCTCTTGCTCATCTACGGCACCGGGTCGACATCCGTCCTCGCCGAGACCGAGGCCTTCGCGGCGGCAGCGAAGTCGGTGGGTGTCCACTTCACCCTGAAGGGCGAGAGCGAACCGACCATCGAGACCCAGGGGGAGTGCCCGCCAGGCCCCTGCGACTACGGGCTCATGATCCAAGCGGAGGGCGAGCTCTGGACCCTCGGGTACCAACAAGGTATGCCGACAGGAACAGAGCAGTTCGGTCCGGGTGCCTTCTATTCGGGGGGCTACTCCAGCTCAGAGGCGTTCGCACTCATGAAGGCCGCGGACTACACCTCATCCAGTTCGCTTGCGCCGTGGTACAAGATGGAGGAGTACCTTTCGAAGAACCTCGCATCGCTCTGGCTGCCGCTCACGGATTCGATCACCGTGGTGTCCCCAAAGCTCAAGGGGTGGTCGCCGCTGAACCCGGATACCACATTCCAACCGCAGTTCTGGTACCTCGCCGGAAAGTGACATGTGAGCGAATCAGCGATGTGGCCTGACGGCGCCAGCTGTGCAGCCTGCTTCACGTTCGACTTCGACGCTGAGGAGGTGTGGATCGGGGAGGATCCGAAGAACGCCGAGCGTCCAGGAGTGCTCTCGCAGGGCACGTACGGCGCCAAGGTCGCCGTCCCCGCGATCCTCGACCTACTCGAGCGCCAAGGCATCCGTGCGACGTTCTTCGTCCCGGGCAGGGTGGCCGAACGCCACCCCGAACAGGTGCGGAGGATCGTCTCCGAGGGCCACGAGCTCGCGCATCATGGCTATACGCATCGGTCTGTCACCACGCTCGAAGATGCCGAGGAAGAAGCGGAGATGCGCCACGGGCTGGAGGTGCTTCGCTCATTCTCCCCTGACATCTTCGGATACCGGTCCCCATCTTGGGAGCTCACCCCCCGGACGCTCCCGCTCGTCGCCAAGTACGGGATGACCTATTCGTCGAACCTCATGGACGACATCCGGCCGTACCGGCACGAACAGAACGGAATCATCGAGTTGCCGATCTCCTGGGTGCTGGACGACGCTCCGCACTTCTGGTTCGATGTCGCCGACTGGACCCGGAAGATCGCGACCAACGACGAGGTGCGGTCGATTTGGAAGGCCGAGTTCGACGGTATCCGTGATATGCGTGGCGCCTTCGTCCTGACGATGCACCCTCAGATCATCGGCCGCCCCGGTCGGCTGCCGTTGCTCGAGGACATGATCGCCTACGTACGTGGTCACCCGGACGTCTGGGTGACCACGGCGCATGAGATGGCGGCGTTTGCGCTACAGGCCAGCGATTGAGGTAGTACTTCCCTGTGAGAGGGCAACGATGATGTACACAGGTGCGAGCGATACGGTGGACAGTTTTCCCCATGTGCGGGTGAGCGGGTCTGCCTTCGAGCGTGGTGTCTCCTACTCCATGCAGGCCCGGGAGCGAGTGGAGCGATCGATCGAGGGCTACGCCAGAGTCTTCTCCGTCGAGGCGGGACTCGAGTGGCCTGCCGTACGGGAGCTTGCCAAGCGCTTCGAGGAGCCGATCGGAAAGTTCGGCTCCGGCTACCTGGAGGAGCTTCGGGGAATCGCCAACGGCGCCGGGGTCGATCTCTTGGACGTCCTCGCGCTCAACGTGCGGACGGAGATCATGTTCTCCGCCAAGGCCCGCGGTGCTGCGGCGGCCGTGCGGAGGGGCGAGTGCACGTCCTACGCCCTTGTTCCCGCACCGGGAGGCACTTCGCCCACGATCATCGGGCAAAACTGGGACTGGCTCGTCCACTGCTTCGAGACCCTCGTGGTACTGGAATCCGAACGGCAGGACGGGCCGAACTTCGTCACGGTCGTTGAAGCTGGACTGCTCGCCAAGATGGGCATGAACGCTGCGGGGCTCGGCCTGGTCACCAATGCGCTCGTGACCGACGCGGACAAAGGCGAGCCTGGGATCCCCTACCACGTTCTGCTGCGGGCGATCCTCGATTGTGAGCGGGTCGTGGAGGCGTTCGAGACGCTCCAGCGCGCACATCGGTCGTCATCGGCCAACTACCTGGTGGCGCACGAGGACGGATCGGCCCTCGACGTGGAGGCGGCGCCGGGGGACTTCTCGAGGCTGTTCCTCGTCGATCCGTCGGGCCCCTACCTGCACACGAACCACTTCCTCTCGGCCCGATTCGACGGGCGCGACGTGTCGTTGTGGGCGATGCCTGACAGTCCCGTCCGACTCGGCCGAGTGCGCGCGGCGTGCGTCGAGGAGGGGGTCCTCGACGCCCAGCGAATGATGGCACTGATGGTGGACCACGCCGGCTTCCCAGACTCCGTGTGCTGCCACCCGGACTCCCACCTCCCGCTCACGGAGCAGTTCGCCACCATTGCCTCGGTGGTCATGGAGCCGACGACTCGGACGATGTGGCTGGCCGACGGCCAACCATGCCAGCGATCGTTCAGGCGGTTGGACTACGCCGAGTTCCTGAAGGGGCCGTCCTCCGAGGCGCCAATGGAACGCCCCTAGCAATCCCCTCCTGTGCCGCTCTCCGTGCGACCAGCTCAAGGGGAGGAACGACGTCGACCGTGACCGATCTCGTCGCTCTGCTGAGCAGCAAGTGAGTCCGAACCGGCCGGACTCACAGAGGCAGCTGGGACGACGCGACCCCTCCGCGCACGCAAGGACCGATCGGTCATCGGAGGAGCAGACCGAGACACCCGTGTTCCCCGTCGACCTCGCTCCTTCGACCACGCCGCCGGAGCACTCGGGAGTCACCCCCCAACTCCGCAGCATTGGTGCCTCGGGAGGCGGTCAGTGCTGAGGTTCCTCGCCCGCAGGATGGGGCAAGCGATCGCCGTGCTCCTCCTCGTCTCGCTGATCATGTTCGTGTTCCTCCACGCAATGCCCGGGGGACTGGTGCGCGCCCAACTCGGTCCCAGAGCCACGAGGGCCGCGGTCCGTCAACTCACCAGGCTCGAGGGCCTCACAAAACCGCTCCCGGTGCAGTACGGCATCTGGCTCTGGAACCTGGTCCACGGGAACCTGGGGTTCTCCTACAGACAAAACTCCTCGGTCGCCAAGCTGCTCATCGAGTACTTCCCCCGGACACTGATTCTTGGAGGTGTCTCGTTCCTGCTCACGATCATCTTGGCGATCCCGCTCGGCGTGTTCCAGGGATCGCGAGCGCAACTGAAGCTCGACTATGCCATCACGGGAGGGCTGGTCGCGCTCTACTCCTTGCCGACATTCCTGAAGGGGGCCATCCTCATTCTGGTCTTCTCCATCGAGCTCCAGTTCTTCCCCGACACCGCAGAGAACTATGGGCGCAACTTCGGTACGGATGTCTCCGTGCTCATCCTTCCGATACTTACGCTCACGTTCGGCAGCCTCGCGTTCTTCAGCCGCTACATACGAAGCTCGGTGATTGACAATCTCGGTGCTGACTACGTTCGCACCGCGAGAGCGAAGGGTGTCGGAGAGGTTCGTCTCCTGGTCCGGCACGTCCTGCGCAACTCACTGCTTCCGTTCGTCTCGCAGATCGGCATCGCCCTTCCGCTGATCGTCAGCGGCACCTTGATCATCGAGTTCCTCTTCGATTTCCCCGGGCTGGGTCTGTTGTACTGGGACGCCCAACAGACCCGCACATATCCGATCATGCTCGGGATCGTGCTCCTGCTCAGCGTGCTCGTGGTCGCCGGAAACCTCCTCGCGGACCTGGCCTACGCCGTGCTCGACCCCAGGATCCGCTATGGCTGACGCGTCCGTAGGGGTGCAGACAATCGGGTGGGCACGCTGGCGTAAGTGGCGTCAGGACATCGGCGTCTTCGTCAGCAATCGCGCTGCGCTCGTGAGTCTGGCCTTCCTCGTACTCATCATTCTGTTCTGCTATGTCGGCCCACTCATCTACAGGACGAACCAGACCACCGCGACACTGCTCAACGCCAGCCTGCCTCCCTCCTCGCAGTTCCCTCTCGGCACTGACCCCGAAGGCTTCGATGTCCTCGGTCGTCTCATGGTCGGCGGGCAAAGCACGCTCGAGGTCGCGTTTGCCGTCGCAGTGATCTCCACTGCCTTCGGCGCGCTCATCGGCGCGCTCGCTGGATACATCGGCGGTGCCGTCGACAGCTTCCTCATGCGCCTCGTCGACACCATGCTCGCCATCCCATTCCTCTTCTTGGCCGTCCTGATCGCGGTGCTCCTTTCGCCGACGCTCCCGATCGTCGCCCTGGCGATCGCCGCGGTCAGCTGGCCTTCGACCGCACGCATCGTCCGCAGCGAGGCGCTCACGATCAGGACCCGCGACTACGTGACCGCCGCCACCGGCTTCGGTAGCTGGCACTTACAGCTCGTAGGAAGGCATATCCTCCCCAACACCATCGGATCGATCGTCGTCAACGCGACGTTGAAGCTGGCCACAGCGATCCTCCTGTTCTCCGCGGTGAGTTTTCTCGGGCTCGGCCCCCCGCCGCCGGCTACCAGCTGGGGGGCGATGGCCACCGTCGGAGTTCAGCACCTCTACGACAACAACTGGTGGCTGCTGTGGCCTGCCGCAGCGGCCATCGGCCTAACCGTGATCGCGGTCACCCTTGTCGGTGACGGGCTCTACGATGTGGCAGCAAGACTCTCCCGGGACGCGAAATAGTGCGGCGGACCTCAGGGCGGGACGGGACCGACGACTTGGAATCACCGATGGTGGCGGCCGTGAGAGGGGCCACGGGGTCGCGGATTCGCGAATTTGTCACAGAGCTTGCGCGAGCGCGGCTACCTGGCGACGCTCGTCTGAGCCGAAGAACGGGGGGCGACCCGCGGTCGCGTTTTCCGTTGCCCGGCCTACACGCGACGTCGCAGGGATGACGACGTGACATCGTGGATCGCTCAACACCCACTTGAGCAATGCCTGCGCCCAGGTCTCCACGCCGAAGGCCGCAAACGCTTCGGGACGAAAGTCTTCGGGGGTCGACTTCGTCAGCTCCCCCTCGGCAAACGGACGCATGACGACGACACCGAGCCCGAGCTCCTCGGCGAGCGGAAGAATGACTTCTTCGACTTGGCGTTCGAGCGGGTTGTAGGGGATCTGGATCGCGTCGACCCGGCCGGTGCGCATCACGTCGGCGAGCTCGTCGAACGCAGCGGCGTCCCAGTGCGTCGCGCCGATCGCGGTGACCGAACCCTCCTCTCTCCGGCGCTCCAGTAACCGGAGATTCTCACGCCAGGCGACGAGGTTGTGGACCTGGTAGAGATCGACGTGACCTCCGTACCACCTCAGCGCGTTCTCCACCTGGCGCTCGGCTTCCTCCGCGCTCGGCGTCCAGACCTTCGTAGCCACGAGAACACGGTCTCGCCAGGGCTTGAGGGCGTTTCCGAGCACCTCTTCTGCTCTCCCGTACATTGGCGATGA
>JASHYA010000280.1 GCA_030043315.1 Acidimicrobiales bacterium | reverse complement strand
CTTGCGTTGGCGACATCGAACACGCTGCCCCGGTACCTCCGCTCGGCGGTGTACCGCCTTCGATGAAATGAGGGATGCCCCGAACTCACAGTCATCAGCTGGCCCCACCTCCCAAGAGGCAACTGACTCTGCGTGGAAATACCCCCCTGTAGGCGGTCGGGAACGTAGGCGGTGGCAACTTGCGCGCCGAGCGCGTGCAGGGCAACAAGCGCGCGATGAGGATGGTGCGGCCATGCATCTGCCGCGTGAACGGCCTTCGAACGTCGACCCCTATCCGGCAGCACCTTTCGCGGGATAGTGCGCCAGGAAGTCGAGGAGAGCCCGGACGCCGAACGCGGTCGCGCCTTTCGACACGTAGCCCGAGTTCTCCTCTGACCGGGCTGGGCCCGCGATGTCCAGATGCGCCCATGGCACCGCGTCGACGAAGCGGGCGAGAAGCAATGCCGCCGCGATGGTCCCGGCCTCCCGAGCCCTTCCGATGTTCTTCATGTCGGCGACCTCTGAATCTATGTGCTCTCGGTAGTCATCGGGCAGCGGCAAGGGCCATACCCGCTCACCCGCTCGGTCGCCTGCCTCCTGCAGCGACTCCATGAGCGCACGGTCGTTCCCCAACAACGCCGCGATCCCCTTGCCCAACGCGATGACCTGCGCACCCGTGAGCGTTGCGACGTCCACGATGGCGTCAGGCGAAAGCTCGGACGCCAGTGAGAGCGCGTCGGCGAGGACGAGACGCCCTTCGGCGTCGGTGTTCAGCACTTCTATGGTGGCGCCGTTCCGAGCGGTGAACACATCGCCGGGCTTCTGTGCACGACCGCCAGGCATGTTCTCGGTCAAAGGTGCGATCGCAGTCACCTTCACGGGGACGCGGAGATCCGCGCACGCGGCCAGGACGGAGAGCACGATCGCCGCGCCGCTCATGTCCGTCTTCATGGTCATCATCCCTTCGGCTGGCTTCAAGGAAAGCCCTCCGGAGTCGAAGGTGATTCCCTTGCCCACCAGCACGACGTGCCGACCGGTCTCCGTCACCTGCCCAGGCGGCGTGTACGACGCTCGCACGAGCCTCGGCGGCTCGGCAGAGCCGCGTGCGACCGCGAGCAGGCCCCCGAGGCGCTCCTCGGCGATCCGGTGCTCGTCCCATACCTCGACCGTCGTCCCGTCCACCCCAGAAAGTCGCTCACGGACCCGTTCTGCCAGCACGCGCGGCGTCAAATCGCCTGCAGGCGTGTTGATGAGGTCCCGGGCGAAGGCGGTGGCCGCGGCCGCGGCCGCACCGCGCCGGAGCCCCTCCGCCCACTCGCCTCGCCCGACCACGACAAGCCGTTCGACGTGGCCCGGGGTCCGGGTGGAGCGGTAGGCGTCGAAACGATAGGTGCCGAGCATCGCGCCCTCGGCGATCGCGGCGGCGACCTCCACTAGCGCCCCTCCCGGTGGGTCGTCGGGCACGACCAGCGCCACGGTCCCCCCGCCTTCACCCGCGGCACGGACCAGCGCCGCTGCGGCGAGACGCCACCGTTCGAGATCGAGCCCCGCCTGCGGGCCGAGACCGAGGAGCAGGACGGACGGCGGACCTGAGGCGACACGAAGGGCCAGCGACGTACCCTTCGCCGCAGAAAAGCCCTGGCCGTGAAGCCACGCTTCGTCCGGGGTGTCGGTCAGGAGGGCGCGGACGGCGTCCGTGGCCGCACCGGCGACCCCATCGGGCCGGACGGGCCATTCGAGTGCCGCGCGACCTCCCTCGTCCTCGTCGGCAACTCCCGCGATGACGGGTATTCCGATGGCCGCGACACCGTCCGGCACCGTAGCGGCCGCAGCCACTTCGAGCATCAACGCACCTCCTCGTGCGACCGCAGACTCCTGCCTGCCCGTCGTTTTCGTCAATCCGCGCCGTCTGGGCGAGGTCTCTCGCGAGCGGCCAGATGAGCACCGCCTTCCTGCCAGCGTGCCATGGTCCAAAGCAGATCCGACAGCCGGTTCAGGTACGGGCCCACATGAGACGGCTGAGCGGGCTGGCCACCCGGCGCCTCGCGGCGGCGAGGCTCTTCATCGTCATCTTGCGCCGCCGGTGCCGACTCCTGTAGCGGTGGCATCGACGCCAGGACCCGCTCCGCACGCCGGACAACGGTCCGAGCGACGTCGAGTGCGGCGGCGGCACGGTTGGCTCCCGGGAGGACGAACTCGGTGGGCATCGCGAACCGCTCGCTCAGGCGGTCGATCCAGTCCTCGAGCCGCAACACCATGGGCTCGGTGACCAAGCTCTCTCCTGCGACGAGCTTCCTGCGGTTCCCGGGAGCGGTCGCAACCTCCGCCATCAGGACATACAACTCCCGTTCCAACACGACCAGGAGCTCGTCAAGCTCAGAACCGGGCGCCGATTCCGCCCGGGCCGAGCCGAGCGCGGCCTGCGCTTCGTCGACCGCGCCATTCAGCTCGATGCGCTGGTTCGCCTTTCTTACTCTCCCGCCGAAGAGGAGCCCGGTCGTGCCGTCGTCGCCCTTGCGCGTGTAGATGCGCACCACCTTGCGGATGGTAGTGGGCTCGAGCGAATCGCCATGGTGGCAGTCCCCCGCTCCACTCGCGACCTTGGGCCACAGGTCTCAGAGGAGATGATCGGCGGCACCGTCTGCCACCGCCAGCGGACCGAGAACGTCGTCGCTCGAGGCCCGCGTCTCCCAAATCGTTGACCCTCCGATCGACCGGCACTACCGTTTCCCTGGGAGGGGAGGTCACATGTACACGATTCTGGCCACCGTGAACCGCAAGGTCGAGATCATCGAGATAGTGGTCGTCGTCGTCATCGTCCTGCTGCTGATCGGCATCGTGGTGACGAGCCGTCGCCGGAAGAAGGCATCGATGCCCAAGCCTGCCGCTGAACCGACGAACTACTATGCCGATCTCCAGCAGCAGCCGTCGGGGAAGCCCGATCCGTTCGGCACGTTCGCGGCGGCCACGACCCAGGCGCCGATCCCACCGGCCTCGAGCACGGCCCAGACGAATCCGGTCTTTCCGACTCCGGCGGTCGCCACGACGAGTCCGGTCTTCCCGGCTCCTGCCGTGGTCGCTCCTGCCGTGGTCGCTCCTGCCGTGGTCGCTCCCGCCGTGGTCGCTCCCGCCGTGGTCGCTCCCGCCGTCGTCGCGCACGCTCCGGACCCCGCGCCCTTCCCCTCGGTCACAACGGCCCCGGCTCCGTCGGCCCCCAACCTGGAGGCGCAAGCACCCATGGGTGGACCGCAGTCTTGGCAGCCCGACACGTGGCCGCCTGCGCCGGCTCCCGACTCCTACCCGGCTCCCGACTCCTACCCGGCCACCGGGGCACTGGACGGCCACACGGCGACAGCACCCGCGGCCGTCCCGCCTGGGGCCTACACACCGTCACCCCCCGCGGGTACCCCCGCCGGTTGGTTACCTGACCCGAGCGGAACCCCAGACACGCTGCGGTACTGGGACGGGAACGCCTGGACGCAGCACTTCGCCCAGCGAAGCTGATCCCGTCGCGACGGCCGCCGCCGAAGCGGGGTCTGGACCGCCGGTTCGCGTCGCAAGCGTGGCGACCGTCGCGACGGCGGCGTTCGCCGCCTCCTTCGCGTGGTAACTCGAACGCGTGAGCGGCGACGCCTCGATGTGCGCCAGCCCGAGCGCCCTCCCGGCAGCGGCCAGGGCACCGAGCTCGGACGGGGTCCACCACCGCGCGACCGGCAGATGGTCCGCGCTCGGCCGCAGGTACTGACCGATCGTCGCGATCGACACCCCCACCGACACCATGTCGGCGAGCGTCGAGACGACCTCGGCCTCAGTCTCCCCCAACCCGACCATCAGCCCGGACTTCACCACGAGCCCCGCCTCCGCCGCCCGCGCGAGGACAGCCAGGCTTCTCGCATAACCCGCCGACGGCCGCACGGCCCGCTGGAGTCGCGCCACCGTCTCGACGTTGTGGTTCAAGACGTCCGGCCGCGCGTCGAAGACCACCTGGAGCGACGTCGGGTCCCCTTTGCAGTCGGAGATCAGGACCTCGACAGCGGTGTCGGGGCTGCGACGCCTGATCGCCCCGACGGTCGAGGCGATCGCCCCTGCGCCTCCGTCGGTGAGGTCGTCGCGCGCGACGCAAGTGACCACGGCGTGGGAGAGCCGCAACCGGTCGACTGCCTCGGCGACGCGCTCCGGCTCCGTCGGGTCAAGCGGCAGCGGATGGCGCGTGTCGACTTGGCAGAACCCGCAGGCGCGGGTGCAGCGGGATCCGTTGACCATGAAGGTGGCCGTACCGTCGGACCAGCACTCGAAGATGTTGGGGCAGCCCGCCTCCTCACAGACCGTGACGAGGCCGAGGTCATGGATCGTCCGCCCGAGCGACAGGTAGTCCTTGCCCATCCGCGCGGGCACGCGGAGCCACTCGGGCTTGCGCGAGCGGAGCGGCAGCCCGGCATCCGGATCCGTGCCCGCCTGTCGGAGCCGCCGAAGGAGCGGGCGCTCTCCGACGAGCGGTGACCTGGACCCCTCCGCGGTCACGCGGACGGCACCACGTCCCACGTGCACGTCCTGCCGGTCGACCCCCCGGGCGCCCCACACGGTCGCGGCGCGTGCGACCACCGCCTCGATCACGTCGTCCATCCCCGCGTCCCGCCCCTCGGCGCGCAGCGACGTGACGTCGTACTCGGCGATGCCGCAAGGCACGATGTGGCCGAACATCTCGAGGTTGGTCTCGACGTTCAAGGCGACGCCGTGGAGGGTCCTCCGCCGGCCGCCGTGCACGCGCACGGTCCGCACGCCGATGGCCGCGATCTTGCGAGGCGCGGCGCCCCCCACGCCCACCCAGACCCCGGGGTACCCGTCGTGACGGGACGCTTCGACTCCCAGATCACCCAGCGCGTCGATCACCACCTGCTCGATGCGCCGGACGTGCAGTGGACCCGCCCCGGGGTTGTCGTCGAGGGTGACGATCGGATAGGCGACCAGTTGCCCCGGGCCGTGGTAGGTCACGTCGCCGCCCCGGTCGGTGCGGAACACGGTCGCCCCGACCGCCTCGGGATCGCGGAGGATATGCGCGGGATCGGCGCGGACTCCGAGCGTGTACACGTGCGGATGCTCCAACAGCAACAGGTAGTCGTCGCTCGCGCGTTCCGCCAGTGCGTGCTGGAGATCGAACGCCTCGGCGTAAGAGACCTGCCCGAGGCGGCGGACGCGCAACACGGCTACAGCTCGGAAGCCCAATCGCGAGTGGCGAGCACCTCGGCCACGCGCTGGAGGAAGCTCGACACATAGGCACCGTCCACCGCGCGGTGGTCCCAGCTGACGCCGATCACGCCGACCGAGTGGACCGCGATCGACTCGCTGCCGTCGGGCAGTTCCACGACGACCGGACGGCGGCGGACGCCGTCGGTCGCCAGGATCGCGACTTGAGGCTGGTTGATGATCGGCACGGTGAAGTAGGTGCCGAACGGCCCGTCGTTCGTGATCGAGAACGTTCCGCCGGCGATGTCGTCTGCGGTCAGCTGCCGGTTCCGGGCACGGTCTGCCAGGTCCCTGACCCGCCGCGCGATCCCTCGCAGCGTGATCTCCTCCGCATGGTGCACGACGGGGACGATCAGCCCCTCGTGGTTCAGGTCGACGGCGATCCCGAGGTTGACCTCCTGGTGCACCACCAGCGAGTCGTCCACGACGGATGCATTCAGGTTCGGCAGCTCCCGGAGCGCCTCGACGGTGGCACGAGCGATGAACGGGAGGTACGTCAGCGAAAACCCTTCCTCGCTCTTGAACCGTTCGCGCCACGTCCTGCGCACCCGCTCCACGTTCTCGAAGTCGGCCTCGTACGCGATGAACGCGTGCGGCGAAGTCGCCTTGGACCGAACCATGTGCTCCGCCGTCCGTCTGCGCATGTTCGAGAACGGCACGACCCGGTCAGCGGGCCTGAGGGACGCCGTCGCAGTCGCGGACGTCGG
>JASHYA010000005.1 GCA_030043315.1 Acidimicrobiales bacterium | reverse complement strand
AGCGATGTCGATCGACTTGTGGGTCTTGGTGTGAGGGCGGAGCGCGACGTCACGCTGAGCCATATAGGCCGCCATACGCTTGACATTGCTCGTCAGCGCGTCGACGTCCACCACCAGGGCAGGGGTGTCGACCGCCTCGGGCATTCGCCAGCCCAACGTCATTGCCGCTCCTGTCTTTTCTTTGCGAAGTGCGCTGTGGAACGGTTACGGGGACCCGAGGGAGACCACACCCCCAGCCCGACGCTCGTCGTGCGTCTCGATCTCAGTCGTACGTGTAGGGCACCGCGAGGGCCGCGTCGCTGAGAATGAAGTAGACGCGGAGCAGCCGGTACAGCTCGCGGAAGTCGCTCGAGGTGTACTCGACCTCGCGGGAGGACACGCGCTTGGTGCCCGGGACGTTCTCGCACAGCGCGGCGATCGAGGTGGATCCCCAGCTCACCCGCAGCGTCGTCGGCCTCTCCACCGTGTAGGGGCGAAAGCTCGACAACCTGCCGAGCGCCCGTTGCGCGCCCTCGCGGATGCGCTGCTGTGCGACCCTCGGGTGCAAGGAAAGGGCGGTGTACTTGTCGACCGCCTGCTTCACCTCCACGGTCTCCACCTCGCCCAGGCAGTCCCGGGCCTCTGCACAGAGCACATCGTCCCCGCTGGCGAGCACGACCGGGACGTTCTCCGCGCCTGCCAACGCGGCGTTCAGGCGGAGCTCCCCGGCCGGCTCGTCGTTCACGAACACGTCGATCAGGTCGCGGGAGCGCATCGTGTGGTTGAGCACGCCGTCGCCACCTCTCGCGCGAGCGTGGTAGCCGATGAACATCGTGGCATCCGTGCCAGCGTCGATGCCGTGGGCCATGCCGAGGGACTTCATCCGGCCCCGCACCACCCTCGCCCGCTCGTCGAGTTCCTCTTGGAGCAGGTTCATGTGCGTGCCGTGTGAGTCGTTCACGAGGACCTCGGTTGCGCCGGCCTCGAAGCACCCTTCGATCGCGGCATTGCACTCGGCCGTCATGAGGCGGCGGCAGTACTCGTAGTGTGGAGCGCCCAATTTCGTGTCCATGCCGTGGGCGACACCCGCGATGCCTTCCATGTCGACAGAGATGTGGACCTTCATCGTTTCTCTCCTTCTCGGGTCCGAGCCGCCGTGCCGTCAACTGCTCCGCAGGCGAACGTCGAGGACGTCGCGCGTCGCGTCACCGAGGAGGTTGAAGGCCACGACCGTCAAGACGATGCAGACCCCGGCGGGATAGATCTGCCACCAGTAGCCGTCGAAGATGTAGTTCAGGCCTGTGGTGAGCATCCCGCCCCAGTTCACCGCCGGAGGTGGGGGGCCGAGTCCGAGGAAGCTCAGGGCGGCGAGCAGGAGGATGGCGTTGGCGACCTCGAAGGTCGCCTGCACCGCGACGGTCCCGATCACGTTCCGGACGATGTGGCGCAGCACGATGCGGACCGGCCTGTCGCCGGCGAGCTTCGCTGCGCTCACGTAATCGAGCGTCCGCAGCACCAGCACTTCGCCGCGAACCAGCCTGGCCGTGATGAGCCAGGAGACGAAGCCGAGGACGCAGATGATCGTCAGGACGCTCGGGGTCACGATCGCTGCGAGCAACAACACCAGGAGCACCGTGGGGATCGCGATCAATGCGTCCACGACGCGCATCATGATCGAGTCCACCCACCCGCCGGCGAAGGCGGACACGGCGCCCCACACCGTCCCGATGCACACCGCGATGGCCGCCGCCGCGAGACCGACTTCGAGCGACGACTGTCCCGCGACCATCAGGCGTCCGAGGACGTCGTAGCCGACCTGGTCGGTGCCGAGTGGATGCCCTCTGCCCGGCGGGAGGTTGATCTGCAGCAGGTTCGTCGCGCTCTGATTGGTGTGGTAGAGGAGCGGGCCGACGAAGCTGAACAGGATCATCACCAAGATGACGGTCGCGCCGATCATCCCGAGGTGGTGGTGGAGGAACTCGCGGGTCGTGATGCCCCACGAGGTCGGACCGCGCGGCTCGAAGGCTGTGGGTGAGGCCAGCTGGCCGGGCGTCGCCTGCCCTGCCGCCTCGACGTCGAGAAGTTCGCGGAAGCTCACTGGCGGTAGCTCACTCGTGCGAGTACCTGATTCGGGGGTCCAAGAACGCGTAGGTGATGTCGGCGATCAGGTTGCCGACCACCGTTGCCGCCGCCACGACCACCGTGAAGCCCATCAGCACCGGGTAGTCGTGCGATCCGGCGGCCGTCCAGAACAGCCATCCCATTCCGGGGTAGTTGAAGAGCGCCTCGATGATGATCGCCCCGGAGAGGACCGCGGGGAGGCTGAGGCCGATCAGGGTGATGATCGGCAGCATGCTGTTGCGCAACAGGTGGCGCATCACCAGCTGGCGCTGGGACACGCCCTTCGCCTTGGCGGTGCGGACGTAGTCCTGGAGGAGGTTGTCGATGGTCGAGCTGCGCATGAAACGGCTGAATTGCGCCACCGTCACGATGGTGAGCGTGACGACCGGAAGGACCATGGCCCTCGGGTCCTGGAGCGCCGAGGAGACCGTCGCGCCCTGGGGGGCTTCGGCAGGGAACAGGTGGAACTGCACCGAGAAGAGCACGATGAGCAGCATTCCCAGCCAGAACAACGGCATCGAGTAGCCGACGAACGAGAACACGGTGAAGGTGTGGTCGAGCGGCTTGTTGCGCCGGAGCGCCTGGGTCAGCCCGACCGGGATGGCGATCAGGATCGCGAGCACGTACGCCGACCCGACCAGGAGGGCCGTCTTGGGAAGGTCCAGCACGAGCAGCGAGCCGACCGACTGATCGAAGTGGTAGGAGAAGCCCAGGTTCCCGTGCACCAACCGGTCCAGGTACAAGAGGTACTGGACAGGCAGCGATCGGTTGTACCCGTTGGCGATGTTGAACTCCCTGATCGCACCGGGGGTGGCGTGCACCCCCAGCAGGGCGCGAGCCGGGCTCCCGGGGAGGAAGTGGAGGATCCCGAAGACGACCATGGTGACGATGATGAGCACCACGATCGCCTGGGCGATCCGCCGGACCAGGTATCGCGTCACCGCGCCGTGGCCACCTCCTGCAACGGCCTAGCCGAGGTGAGACGACGGTGGGCTACGACTTGAGCGTCCATGTCGAGGGGTAGATGTGGGCGGTCGAGTCCTGTGCCGGGACGCCCTTCAGCTTCGACGAGATGGCCGAGATCTGGTAGGCGGCGTTCGGCAGCCAAAGGTCCGGCAGCTGCCTCGCCACGTACTCCTGGTACTTGTACAGCGTCTTCATGGACGCCGAGTTCCCCTCCGTCTCGATCGCTGTGAGCTCTGCGTTCACCGCCTTGCTGCAGTAGTTCCCAGGGTTGACCGTGCCGCCGCAGCCGAACATGCTTGTCCCGTCGGGGTAGTAGATCGGCACGTAGGTGAACGAGGGTGACGACCACAGGGCGAGGTCGGGCGTGCTCGCTGGGCATGTCTTCGCCGGCTTGTCGAAGCAGGCGAAGGCGTCCGTCAGCACGGTGTTCTCCGGCGCTTCCGACAGTGTGAGATGGATCCCCACCGCGCTGTACGCCGAGCGCAACACCTGGACCTCGTTGTCCAGGTCCGGGAACCCGCTCGGGTACATCAGCGACACGGCCAGCTTGGTGCCGGCGGCGATGCCCTTCCCGCACTCGCCGGCGCCCGCACCCGGCTTGGAGCAGACGTCGGTGCCGCCGGAGTGGATGGTCCAGCCGTGCGACGTGAGGAGCTTCTTCGCCTTCGACTTGCTGTAGGGGTACGGGTTCTTCTTCTCGGCGGACGCCAGGAAGTTCGTCTTCGGCGTCACCGGCACCGGTCCGTAGGTGGGGGTGCCGTAGCCGCCCAGGATCGTCTTTATGTACTCGGGCTGGTCGATCAGGCTGTCCATCGCCTGACGGATGTAGAGCTGGTCGATCAGGGAATCGTACTTCGTGTTGGAGCTGGAGAAGAGAATCGACAAGATCGTGTCGCCCCACTCGTACCAGGGTTCGATGGTGAAGCCGCTGGCCTTGAGCGACCCGAGCGCACCGAGGTCTGTGGTCGGCACGTACCCGTAGTCGACGGTCCCCGAACGCAGGGCGTCGTACTCGGCCGTAGCGGAGGTGAACGGGAGTTCCTCGAACTCGCTGATCTTGGGCTTGTTCGGGCCCGAGTACTTCTTGTTCGGGATCAGGATCACCTGACCGGTGACCTGGAAGCCCGTCTTGGGCTGGAGATGCCAGGGGCCGTCGACCACCTGCCAGAGCGCTGTGGTGTCCCAGGTGGAGAGCGATTCCGACCTTGCGTTCAGGTAGGTGTAGACGGCCTTCGCCCCGGCGCTCGTCTTGTCGTATGTGCCGATGGCCGCGGAGGCGGAGGTCTTGTCCCACGCCTGCTGCGGAATTGGAGTGAGGAGCGAGAGCCCGTTGTAGAGAAGGTACGTCTGGTTGTACACCTTGTTCAGCTTGAGGACGAAGGTGTCCGCGGACGGTGCCGAGTAGCTCGCGACGTGTGTCATCCAGCCACCCGGAACGGTGCCGGCGAAGTTTGTCTTCTCGTTCAGGACCAGGTTCAGCCAAAAGACGAGATCTCGGGCCGTCACCGGCGTCCCTGTCGACCAGTCGTAGTGCTTCAGCTTCATCGTGATCGTCTTGCCCCCGTCGGAGAAGACCGGCGGATCCGCCATGCTCAGCTTGTAGTTGATCGTCGCGGCGCTGTTTGTCGGGTGACCGAACCAGTAGAGGGGCAGCCACATGAGCGGCTGAAGGTACGTGATGTCGTTGTTGCCCGAGTTCGCTCCGTCGTACAGCGGGAAGATGTACGTGGGCGGAAAGCCCGGCTGTTCGGCGAAGGTCACCACGCCGCCGTCGCTTTTGGAGCCGTGATGGCTCGACGAAGCGTCGGCTGCGGTCACCCCGATCGCCGTTGACAGCGCTCCGACGGTGCATACCGCCGTTACCGAAGCAAGAACCTTACGAAGACGACGCATGCTGCGCGCACCCCCCACTTTCCGACCCCGCTCCCGGGATCCAATCCGACTTCCTCCGGCGCTCCGGAGGAATCTCCTGCGTTTCTCTTTTCACTTTTGGATTACCGGTTGCTCTTGTGCTCGTAGTTGGTGATGTCAATCGTTACTGGTCATCTGGCTGATCGCTGCCGATGTCGGGCTCTCGACCGACAGGTCGTCGCGAAGAGACGAAACGGCTGAAGCGACCTGCTCCAGGCTGTTCCGGATCCACGGGAGGTCCGCGGGATCGTCCGACCTCATGCTGGCCCACCGCTGCTCGTCGGAGTCGCCGTACAAGAGGCTCACCGCCAGTCGCAGTCGAAGGGCCGACCCCTCGTCGCCGAACGCCTCCCCCGGCAGTGCCGCGATGTGGTGCGCGTCGAGGAGATGCCTCGCCAAGGAAGACCCGTCGTGGATGCCCCGGCGAGCGAGGCTCTCTCGGACCGGGCTGAAGTCCGGATAGAGGTAGAACGCAGCCTGCGGGCGGGGGCACGGCACGCCCTCGGTTGCGAGCAGCTGGTGCAAGGTGGAAGTGACGTTCGCGTGGAGGTGCCGACTCCGGGCGACGTAGTCGCGAACCGATCGGGGGTCGCCGAGTGCCCAAGTGGCGACATCGAGCATCGGAGCGGCCAGCGCAGACCACACCTCGCTTGCAATTCCCAGGATCCGTGGACGTAGGGCTTCCCCGAGTGGGCCGCGGGGCAGTCTGGCGAAGCCGATGCGCCAACCGCCCAGAGCGAGGGACTTGCTGAGACCCCCGGTGACGACCACCCGTTCGGGAGCGATGCTGGCCGGACTGACGAAGTCGTCCGGGTCGTAGACGAGGTCTCGGTAGATCTCGTCGGAAATGATGACGAGATCGAGCTGCTCCGCCAACGCACACAGCTGCTCGACCAATGCGCCAGGCGCGAGGGTCCCCGTCGGGTTGTCGGGTAGCGTCACCACGAGGATGCCGGGATCTGCGCCGGCGTGGCGGGCCTCTTTGACCGCTGTCGCCAGGGCCTCAACGTCGGGAACACCGCCGAGTCCACAGGGCGCCGGCACCTGAACGACGCGTTTTCCCGCCAGTGCCGCGTGGGCACGGTAACTCACCCAAGAAGGCCGCGGCAGGACGACGTCTCCGGGCAGGGCGGTCACGAGAGCCCAGAGGAGAGCCTTGCTCCCGGGCGCGAAGACCACCTGATTGGCTTCAGTGAACACCGAACGGCGGCTGAACCAGGAGGCTGCGGCGACTCTGGCGGCTTCGGTGCCCGCGACCGGCGCATACCCGTTGGCGCTCGCGGCCTTTCCGAGGCGCTCCCGGAGCTCTGGGAGCACCGGCAGCCCCGCCTCGCCGAAGCCCAGCTGGGTGACACGCCTCCCGTGCGCCCTGAGCCACGCGGCCCGCTCGTTGATGGCCAGGGTCGGCGAGACGGGCAGCTCCAAGCACCACTCGCGTCTCGGCCCAGCCGTCGTGATCGCCATGTTCCCCCTCTTGTGCACCTCTTGTGCACTGACCAAGGTCACTCTACATCCGTCTTGTCCGGAGTACATTGCAGCCGTGCCGAGGACTTCCGCGGCCGGATCTCCGCGCCGTCGACAGGTGGCGCAGCCTCGCCGAGCGCCGGCCTCGGTACCCCTCGACCGGGAACGCATCGTCGCCGCGGCTCTCGATCGGATCGACCGGACCGGCCTGAACGAATTCAGCGTGAGGGTCCTCGCACGGGACCTCGGGGTCTACCCGACGGCGGTGTCGTGGCACGTCGGGACCCGCGCCGAGCTGCTCGCCGAGGTGGTTTCGCTCGCCCTGAAGGACGTGACGCCTCCGCGCCGTCGGCGCTGGCAGGACTGGGTGCGGGAGCTCATGTCCCGCTACCGCAACGCGCTGCACAGGCACCCGAACGTAGCTCCGCTCCTCAGCGCGCAACTCGTCTCGAACGCGGGCGTGAGCATGGAGATCGCCGATGCCCTCGTGGGTGTTCTGAGCTCCGCCGGGTTCGAAGGGAAGTCCCTCGTACGCGCCCACAACGCGATCCTCGGCGCGATGATCGGCTGGGTGGGACTCGAGCTCGCTCCCCAGAGCCTTTCGGCAGGTGGCGCCGCCGAGGCGATCGACAGGTTGCGCGACAGGCTGGACAATCTCGATCCTGCCTCCCATGCAGCTCTGCTCTCCCATCGAGAGGTCCTCTTCAACAAGGCGTTCGTCCTTCGTTGGGAGAGCGGTGCGACGAACCCTCTCGACGACTCGTTCAACGCGTTCGTCCATGCCCTGGTGGCGGGCATCGGTGTCATGCTCGCGAGATCGAGACACCCAGATTCCGAAATCCCCTGAGCACGGACGCTGAACGAGGAGGTCCCCATGTCCGAAGAGACCATTGCCGTACCCCTCGAGACCGAGCTCGACGCGTTCTTCGGGCAGTACACGGCGGCGGACCAGTCCCGCGGCCTCGTCTACGGCCTGACGACGTCGGAAGGTCTCGCGCACTGCGCCGGATTCGGTGTCGCCAACGACGACGGGCTCGTGCCGAACGCCGACACCGTCTTTCCGATCGCCTCCATGTCCAAGAGCTTCGTCGCGGCTGCTGCCCTGGTCGCCCGGGACGAGGGCTTCCTGTCCCTCAGCGATCCGATCACCAGGTTCGTGCCCGAGTTCGTGGTCAGTAACGAGGACGTGGGGATCGAGGGGCTGCCCACCCTCGAGATGCTGTTCAGCATGTGCGGCGGGCTGACCGAGGACAACTCGTGGGTCGATCCGTTCATCGATCTGCCGACCGAGAGCCTCCTCTCGCAGATCGCGAAAGGCGTGAGGCTCAGCCGCTATCCCGGTGCGGAGTTCGAGTACTCCAATCTCGGCTTCGCCCTCGCGGGCCTGGCGGTCAGCCGTGCGGTCGGCCGCCCTCTCGAGGACTTCGTGCGCGACACCCTGTTCACCCCGCTGGCGCTCACGTCCACGTACTTCGACAGCACCGTGCCCGAAGGCGTCGAGCGCGCGGTCGGGTACTCACTGGACGTGAACGGCGCATGGTCGGCATTCCCGCCCCAGAAGTCGGATGCATTCGCGGGAGCCGGCGGCATCGTGAGCACGGTGCGGGACCTCGCGACGTGGGTCACGTGGCTCGGTGCGGCCTTCCGGCCACCGCGCGGCGGCGACATCGAGGCGCTGAGCCGGGTGTCCCGTCGCGAGCTCCAGCGGATCCACGTGATCGGGTCGCCGGCGCTGAGCGTCGGCCCGGACGGCGCCGTCCACGTGACGACGAGCGGGTACGCACTGGGCCTCCGGGTGATCACGGATCTCCACTACGGCTCGATCGTCTCGCACGCCGGAGGCCTGCCCGGGTTCAAGCTGTTCATGACGTGGCATCCGGTGTCGGGCAACGGCGCCATCGTCCTCACGAACAGCCACCGCGGAGACCCGGTCGCCCTCTGCAGCGAATCGCTCGGCAGGGCCCTGGCGCACCACCAGGCTCCGGCCTCGAAGGTGGAGCTGTGGACGGAGACCGTGACGCTCCGCGCGCAGGTGGACCGGCTGATCCGCGAGTGGGACGACGACCTGGCGTCACAGGTGCTGGCCGACAACGTCGACTTCGACCGGCCGCTCGGGGAGCGGCGCGCGGAGATCGAGCGACTGATCGCCGATGTCGGGCCGCTGAACCCCCCCGCTCCGCGGCCCGACTTCGTCTCGGCGGTCACGCCCGCCGACATCACCTGGTCCATCCCAGGGCAGAGCGGCGAGTTGCTGTGCATGATCCACCTGACGCCGGTCGAGCCGGCGCAGGTGCAGGAGCTCGTGGTCAAGGCGTATCCCACGAGCCGTCCCCGAGCGGCGATACCCGTCGACATCTCCGCGCGGCGCGCCCCGCTCGGCGAAGCGTTCGTGTCGCCGATCACCAACGTGCGGATCGAGATGCCGGGATCCGAGAGCGGCAACTGACCAGGGGCGAGCGCACCAGCGGCAGGCCGGACTACCGTGGCGGGCGCGCAGCCCCCGTCAGGTACGGTCACGCGGAGCTGCGGACACGGCGTCGGCAAGGGGAAGACGGTGAGCGCTTCTGCGACCTCCGGGGTTCGGGCAGTTCAGGCTGCGGTCAACTACGCAGCGAGCTCGCCCGAGCGCGGTCTCTACGAGATCTTCGACAACGACCGCTCGCACATGCCGCTCCGCACCGAAACGATCGAGATCCGCGACGCCAGGACCGCTCCCGAAGCGCCGACGCTCGACCGTGAGGGCTTCGTGCTGCTCGACTCGCCGTCGTCGCTCTCCGAGTTCACAGACCCGGTGGCCGTCGAGACCGTCTACCTCCCCGAGCTCGCCAAGACGATCGAGAAGGCCTACGGCGCCGCCCATGTGTGGATGCAGCCAGGCCACGTGATCCGGGTGACCGATCCTGCCGAGCGGGCCGCACGGCAGACCCCCGACGCCGCCCGGTTCCTCCACCTCGACTACTCGGCCGCCTCTGCCCGGTGGTTCCTCGAGCAGACGGTCGGCTACGACGCCGAGATCGCGAAGCGTCACCCGCGCATCTTCGCCGTCAACACCTGGCGGTGCCTCACGCCGCCGCCCCAGGACGTGCCGCTCGCGGTCTGCGACAAACGGACCTCGTCGCTCGACGACCTCGTCGTGGCCGACGCGCACCACGAGGTGGAGGGCAACCACATCAACTTCGAGATCAGCCTGGTGCGACCCAACCCGGCTCACGAGTGGTGGTACTTCTCCAACATGACCCCGAACGAGTTGCTGGTGTTCAAGGGCTGGGACCTCGGACCGTCGCCGACCTCGTGCACGTTCCACGGCGCCTTTGCGGACCCGTCCTGCCCGTCCGACGCCCCGCTCCGCACGAGCATCGAGGTCCG
>JASHYA010000279.1 GCA_030043315.1 Acidimicrobiales bacterium | reverse complement strand
ACGTGGCAGTAGCGGTGGATGCCGTCGTCCTCGCCCCTCAGGACCAGCACGTTCTTGGAGTGGGTCTTCAGGCCCACGAGCCCGTAGACCACGTGGACGCCCGCTTCTTCGAGCGCCTTCGCCCACCCGATGTTGGCCTGCTCGTCGAATCGGGCCTTCAACTCGACGATCGCCGCCACCTGTTTCCCGCTCTCGGCCGCCTTGATCAACGACGCCACGATCGGGCTGTCCCCCGAGGTCCGGTAGAGGGTCTGCTTGATGCCGAGGACGAGCGGGTCGTCCGCGGCCTGCGCCACGAAGGCCTCCACCGACGTCGCGAACGAGTCGTAGGGATGGTGGACGAGCACATCGCGCTCGCGCAACACTCCGAACAGGTCCGTCGGTTCGTTGCCCGCGGTGGCCAGGTGCGGAGGCGTCATCGGCGTCCACGTCTCGGCGTGGAGGTCCGGGCGGTCGAGCCCGTAGACGGCCCACAGACCCGAGAGGTCGATCGGCGCGTCCAGGGTGTACACCCCGTCGGATGGGACGTCGAGCTCCGCGCGGAGCCGTTCGATCAGGGAGGGGTCCGCGGCCGAGGTGATCTCGAGCCGCACCGCGCTGCCGAAGCGACGGCGGCGCAGCTCCATCTCGACGGCGACGAGCAGGTCGTCGGCCTCGTCCTCTTCAAGCGCGAGGTCGGCGTTCCTGGTCACCCGGAACGTGTCGTGCTCCCCGACGGCCATCCCGGGGAACAACGTGTGGAGGTGCGCGGCGATGACCTGCTCGAGGGGGACGAACCGCTCGCCGTCGGGCATCACGATGAACCGCGACAGCACGGGCGGGACCTTGACCCGTGCAATCCGCTGCTCGCCCGACGCGGGGTCTTTCACGTCGACGAGGAGGTTGAGCGACAGGTTCGAGATGTAGGGGAACGGGTGCCCGGGATCGACCGCCAGCGGCGTGAGCACCGGGAAGATCTGCCGGTTGAAGACCTCGACGAGGTAGGCCCGGTCGTCGTCGTCGAGCGACGTCCAGTCGGACCACCGGATCCCGGCGTCGGCGAGGGCGGGGACCAGGACGTCGAGGAAGATCGCGTCTTGACGCGTCACGAGCTGTTCCACGCGCGCCCGGATCGCAACGAGCTGCTCGCCCGGGCGCAGGCCGTCGACCGAACGTGCCCGTACGCCCGCGACGAGCTTGTCCTGGAGGCCCGCCACCCGCACCTGGAAGAACTCGTCCAACGCCTCGGCGAAGATCGCCATGAACTTCACCTGCTCGAGGAGGGGCAGCCGCGTGTCCTCGGCGAGGTCCAAGAGCCGCGACAGGAAGTCGAGCCGCGACAACTCCTTGTTGGTGAACCGCTGGTAGCCGTACGCGGCGATGGCGTCCTCCACCGGGACCGTACGACGCTCCCCGGCGAGCGATTCGTCGCGCGCCAGCGCCGACACCGTCCCGATCCTGGGCGGCGGCGGAGAGGTGGAGGCCGGGCCGGTGGACGGATTGGCCACCGGGATGTGGTCGCCGGCCGGCGGGTCCGAGGTCACCGGCACGCCCCCGCCCTGCTCGGGGGGCGTGCGCTGGAGTGCCATGAAACCTCCACAGCGTACACGCGCCGCTACGCTTCCGGCCGTGGCGACGACCACAGCGCTCCGGGCACCCGTGAGCTCCGTCGGGCGGGTACCCATCTGGCGGCGGGGACCCAAGCCCAAGCGCCGGACCGAGCTCGGGCTGCTGGTCTTCGCCGCGCTGATCACCGTCGCCCTCTACGTCATCGCAGAGGTGGGGGCGAAGGGGAAGCTCCCGCCCCACATCGGGCCGATCCTCGCCGTCATCCTCGGCATTGCCATCGTCGCCCACGTCGCCAACCGGTGGCTGGTACCCGACGCGAACGCGGTGGTGCTCCCGCTCGCTGCGCTCCTGAACGGCATCGGCTACGTCGTCATCGTCCGGTTCACACCCCCCGCAGCGAAGGCGCAGGCGACGTGGGCGGTGGTCGGGGTGGTCTGCTACATCGCGGTGCTGCTCGCGGTGCGCCACACCCGTGACATGGACCGCTACCGGTATCTCCTCCTGGCGGCCGCGATCGCGCTGCTCATCTCACCGCTCATCCCCCACCTCGGGAGACCGATCACAACAACGCGGCTGTGGATCGGCATCGGACCGATCGAGTTCCAGCCCGTCGAATTCGCCAAGCTCCTGCTCGTCATCTTCTTCGCCTCGTATTTCGCCGAGAAGAAGGAGCTCCTCTCGATCCCGACCGCCCGCGTCGGGAACCGGCTCGTGCTCGACCCCCGCCCGCTCGTGCCCATCCTCCTCTTCTGGGCCTTCGCGATGGGTGTCATCGCACTCGAGGACGACGTCGGCTTCGCGATGCTCATCTTCACGACGTTCGTGGTCCTGCTCTGGGTCACCACGGGCCGGTGGGCGTACATCGTCTTCTCGGTCGGGCTCTTCGCCGTGGGCGCCTTCGCGGCCGACCGCCTGTTGCACCAGGTGCGCACACGGATCCACACATGGCTGCACGCAGCCGCGACCTCGCAGCTCGGGTTCGGCTTCTTCGACTTCGCCCACGGGGGCATCGGCGGCTCGGGTCTCGGCACCGATCCCTTCGCGGTTCCCTACCCGGATTTTCACATCACGACGGACATGGTGTTCGCGGCGATCGGGGACCAGCTCGGCTTCATCGGCGCCGCGGCGGTCGTGATCGCGTTCGTCCTTCTCGTGGGGTCGGGCCTCCGGATCGCCCAGGCGGCACGATCGGACTTCTCGCGGCTCGTCGCGGTGGGCCTCACCTCGGTGCTCGGCTTCCAGGCGTTCTTCATCATGGCCGGAGTGACCCGTCTGCTCCCCTTCACCGGGATCACGCTGCCGTTCGTCGCCTACGGCGGATCCTCGCTGGTCGCGAACTACGTCCTGATCGCCATGTTGATGCGGATCTCCCAGGAAGGCTCTTCCACGGTGTACGAGCGCGCAACGGGCGTCAGCCTGCCGGGGGACACAGAGTTCCTGGTCGCGACGTGAGTCGCGGCCACGTGCTCAGCCGCCGTCGGGCAGCACGTCGCCCACGACCGTAAAGAGCCGCTCGTCGCACAGCACCGGCGCGCGGACCCGCTGGCGAAGGGCGAGGCAGATCCCATCGCTCGGCCGGCACGACAGCACCTCGCGTCCGGCAGGGCCAACGAGCTCGAGCTCGGCGAGGTAGGTCGGCCCGATACGTCCGGTGAGACGAACCGCGAGGACCTCGACGCCGTAGCGCTCGAGCGAGTCCGCGAAGAGATCGTGGGTCAGGGGACGGGGCGCCGTCGTCCCGGCGAGGGCGTGGGCCAGTGCCACCCCCTCTGCGGTGCCGATCCGGAACGCGAGCCGTCGAGGCTCCTCGGCGTCCTCTCTGTCCTCCGTGTCCTCGATGTCCTCGAGGGTCACCGTCGGGAACTGGTCGGGCAGCACGACGTCGACCGACACCACGCGCACAATGCGGTGCGTGGGGCGCGCGCCGGCCACCTCCACCTCCTCGGCTGTCGGCGCCTCGTCTACGTCCTCGGGCGTCGGCGCCTCGTCCACCTCCTCGGCCGCCGGCATCTCCTTGGCCGTCGGCGCCTCGTCCACCTCCTCGGCCGCCGGCCCCGGCGCCGCCACGTCGTCGGCCGCAGGCCCCCCGTTCTCGTCCGGGACCTCCGACCCCGCCTGGACCTCCGTGCCCGCGACCCCCTCCACTTCGGCTACCCCCCTCGCCGGGCGTACACGCTCAACGCGAGACCGACCCCGAGGAAGAAGGCGATCACCGCCGTCCCCCCGTAGCTGATGAACGGGAGCGGGATGCCCGTGATCGGCATGATGCCCATGGTCATGCCGGCGTTCTGGAACGTGCTGAAGGCGATGAAGGTGAAGACCCCGACACAGACGAGCCGGCCGAAGTCGTCCCGGGCGAGCTGCCCGACGCGCAGGACGCGCCACGCGAGGAAGAAGAGGAGGCCGAGCACGCCGACCGCCCCGACGAAGCCGAGCTGCTCCCCGATCGCCGTGAAGATGAAGTCCGTCTGCTGCTCGGGGACGTACCCGAGGTTCGTCGCCGTGCCGTGCCCGATCCCGGTGCCGAAGAGGCCGCCCGCACCGATCGCGTCCTTCGCCTGCGTCAGGTTGTAGACCGCGTCGGCGCGTGTCCCGGTGGGGTTCTTTGTCGACTGGTGGAGGAAGCTCGTGATGCGCTCGATCTGGTAGTGGTGCAGGATGCCCGCGGCGAGCACGAGCGCGACCAGCGCGACCGCGCCGATGAGGAGCACCACCAGCACGCGGATCGGCAGCCCGGCGACCGAGAGCATCACGAGGAGGATCACCGACATGATGATCCCGGTGCCGAGGTCGGGCTGGGCCATCACGAGCGCGATCGGGACCGCGCCGAGGACGAGGACCTTCACGACGTCGAGCCAGGTGAGCCCTTCGGGTCGACGCGAGCAATAGGTGGCGACGGCGATGATCAGGCCGAGGACCGCGAACTCCGACGGCTGGATCTGGATCGGGCCGAGGTTGAACCAGCGCTCGGACCCCAGTGTCGAATGCTGGCCGATGTGCGGCACCATCACCGCGACGAGGATGAACAGCGACAGGCCGTAGATGGCCATGCCGAACGCCTCGAGCTTGCGGTAGTCGAAGAAGCCGACGATCGCCATCGCGATGATCCCGAGGACGACGAAGACCGCCTGGCGCTTCAGGTAGTAGGTGGGGCTTGTCCCTGCGAGGAGGAGTGGTCCCCGGGTCGCCGTGTACACCATGACGACGCCGACGATCGAGGCCAGGACCGCCCCGGCGACGAGGAACGGGTCGACCACGACGGCAGGGCGACGCACCATGAGCGGCCGCCGTGCGGACACCGTCGGGCGCGCAGATCGAGTCCCGCTGCGGTACTGCGTCTGCACGACCGCCCAGGCTACCGGTCCCACCGGAACCGCCGA
>JASHYA010000278.1 GCA_030043315.1 Acidimicrobiales bacterium | reverse complement strand
GTCGCGACGTCTGCGGCGACGATCGCGCTGGTGGGCGCCGAGCCGAAGGACGACCCGGCCCTGTCACAGCTGTACGACTTCGGTCAGGCGACGGCGTACATGATGCTCGCCGCTGCCGACCTCGGGATCGGGTCGGGCCACGCCGCCGTCGGCGACCAGGACGGGGCGAGGCGCGTGCTCGGGCTTCCCGAGGACCGGTTCTGCGCCTACCTCATCGCATTCGGCTACCCGTCGGATCGGCCGCTCCGTCCGATCGAGCATCCGAACCGTCGACCGTTCGACGACGTCGTCCACTGGGACCGGTGGTAACGGGAGCGCCGTTCACGACGGGGGAAGCGGTCACTCGGTCGGCCGGCGGGCGATCGCGGTGGGCTGTCTCCCCGCGAGCAACCATGCTGCCGCCCCTGCGACGAGCGGCATCCCGACGAGGACGATCAACAGGTTGACGACTGGGGCGTGGCCGAGTGCCGAGATCCCTGTGTCCTGGTTGCTGCGGGAGAATCCGATCGCCGCGACATAGCCGCCGACGGTGCCGAGGACGGCACCGAGGAAGCCGAGCGCGGACGCGGTCGTCGCCGTGATCACGCGGCGACTGGAGCTGCTCGCCCCCGTGGCAGTGAGGGTGCGCAGCTCCGACGCCGTCTCGCTGCGGATGAGCCCCACGCTCATTGCGAGGATGCAGAGCGCGAGCACCACGCCGAACACCGTCGCCCAGTTGATGATCTCGGAGGAGGAGGGCGCGCTGTTCCTGGTCTCGACGGACATCCCGCTCGACGCCGCGACCAGCCGGGCGTCGTTGATCTGCGACGGCGTGAGCGTCGTCTGCGAGAGCACCATCCAGCTTGTGACCCGGACCTGGAGGTGCAGCTCGTGCACCGCGTGCTCGGTGATCACGGTGTTCGGTGCGGAGGTGCCCGACGGGAGGCCGCTCACCTGCTCGATGACCGGGTTCGCGAGGCATTGGGACTTCGGGCAGGGATACGAGTTCCGGCGGGAACCGGGGGGTGTGGAGCCGAAATGGTTCCCGTAGACGAGCTGCATTGTCGAGATGGATGCGAGCCCCGGGCGCATCGTGAGCACGTCCGCGGTCGGGCTGACCGACGACGCCGGGATGCCGAAGGCGCGAAGCAGTGCGGGGGTCGCGACGAAGACGGGCCCGGAGAAATTCCGACCGCTCGCTGCGTGCAGGAGCGTCGCGCTCGTCGTCTCGAGAGTGACGACCTTCCCGCCGACGTACGCCGCGAACCGGGCTGCGTCGCGGGCCATCTTGTCGAGCTGCGCAGTGGTGGGAAGCGCGCCTTGTGCTGTCGCTGTGGCTGTGGACGCGGCGGATGTCGCTTTGGTCGACCCGGACGCCGTCGCTTTGGTCGACCCGGACGCCGTACCTTTTGTCGCACCTGTCGACGCACCTTTGATCACCGCGCGCGGAACGACGCCCGGACCGGATGTCACTGTCGGCGTGTGGAAGAGCAACTGGCTCGACGTCAGGTTCGGCCCCGCGTAGTCGAGCACGTTGCCGTAGCGGCCCGCGGCGATGATCGCCACCACGACGGCGGCGAGCACCCCGATGCTGATCGCGGCCAACGCGGAGCCCGACCGGGCGCGGTAGCGGGCGAGGTCGCGCAGGGCGAGGCGGACCGCGACCGGGCCCCGTCGTGCCAGACGACCGACGACCGACAGGGCGAAGGGCGACAGCAGGATCACGCCCACGATCAGGACGACGAACGCGGGCACCACCGCGATCACCGCTCCGTTGTTGTTGCCCAGGCTGGCGGCGAGCCCGAAGAGGAAGAAGGCCCCGACGAGCAGGACCACGGCAGGGACGGCGGAGCGGTGCACCTGCCTCGGGGGGGCGGGCCTGCCCGACAGCGCGGTGACCACGGGGATCCTCGCGATCGCCCGAGCCGGCCGGGACGCAGCGAAAAGGGTCGCCAGCAGAGCCAGTGCCATCGACGGCACGATCACGTCCCAAGGCAGCGCGAACGCGCCCATCACGTGGTGCGCGTCGTTCTCTGCGATCGGACGGTACGCGAGCCAGAGCACGATCCCCAAGACCAGCCCGAGCACCGCGCCGACCGCGCCGACCGCGACGCCGTTGGCGATGACCGAGAGCCGCACGTCCCGATCGGTGGCCCCGAGCGACTCGACCATGCCGATCGCGCGCAGGCGCCGCTGCGCGAGGACCGTGAACCCGCCGACACCGACCAACGCGATGAGCAGCATTCCCACGGTCGCCAGACCGAGGACGATCGTCGTCGGGTTCAGGCCGCCATTGGACGGGGCCATGCCGCGGGCTCGCACATCGGGTCCGAGGTGCCGAGGTGTCACACCGTGTGCGTCGAACAGGACCGTCACCTGCGTCGGCGTCTGCACCTGCCCGGGCGAGACCAGCGCGAACTCGTCGAGCAGGCTGTCAGGGTTCACGACGGTGCCCACGACGCGCCAGCTCCGCCCGGCCGCGTGCCACGTGCCACCGATCCCGACGCCGAACGTCCCCTCCAGGGACTTCGTGAGCGCGACCTGTCCGGGCCCGGTGGGGTAGTGCCCGTCGACGAGCGACAGCAATGGGCCCCCGAACGGCCCGTGGGGATCCTGAGCCCGAAGCTGGTAGGTCTGGACCGACCCGGGAACCTGGAGGGTCTGGTTCTCGATCACGTCCACGGGCCCGAACCGCCGCTCGAGGGAGTCGACGTCCGCGCGGACGTGGGGAGACGAACCAGGGAACGAGGCGAGGTACTGCGCCGTGCCGAATGTCGCGGTGGACGGCGCCGGGGTGTCGGTGGAGACCGTGGCGCCGACGACCACTGCGGCGACCGCGACCACGACGAGCCCGAGGATCAGCAGCTGCTGGCGCCACTCCCGGCGCAACAGCCGCCACCCCCAACGGACCATCGCCCTGCGGGCCGGCACACGACGTGCCCGGTCCTCGGGTCCGGCCCGGGGGGGATCGAACGTCGTCGTCACGGCCGGGAGTGCGATTCCAAGATCGCTTCGGGGCTCGGCGGCGCCACCGTCTGGTCGACGATCCGGCCATCGCGGAGGAAGACGACGCGATCGGCCCACGAGGCCAGCTGCGCCTCGTGGGTCACGACCACCGCGGCCACCCCGCGTTTGCAGGCCGCGAGGATCATGCGCATCACCATCTCTCCGTTGGCCGAGTCGAGGGCGCCCGACGGCTCGTCCGCGAGGAGCAGGCTCCGCTCGCCGACGACGGCCCTGGCGATCGCCACCCGTTGGCGTTCGCCGCCCGACAGCTCGTCGGGGAAGCGTGCCGCACGTTCTGCCAGCCCGAGCTCCTCGAGCGAGGCGAGCGC
>JASHYA010000277.1 GCA_030043315.1 Acidimicrobiales bacterium | reverse complement strand
GGGATACCCTTGCGAGACCGAGGAGCCGTAGGGACCAGATGCACCGCGCCAGCCGCGCCACCGACGTCCAGCCGACCGCCGAGCACCGCAAAGAACGCGGCGCGCCCCTCGCGCGCCGCCCGTGACGCCGGGAGCCGCCGCCCTCCTCGCCGTCGCCGGCGTCGTCGCCGGCGTCGTCGGGACCGCAGGGGGCATCGCCTCGCTCGTCTCGTACCCCGCCCTGCTCGCCGCCGGCTTGGCGCCCCTGCCCGCCAACATCGCCAACCTCGTCGCGCTGGTCCCGTACCTCCCGGGCTCCGCTCTGGCCTCCCGACCTGAGCTCAAAGGCCGCGGCTCGTGGCTCTGGCCGTGGCTGCTGCTCGCCGCCGTCGGCGGTGCGGGAGGCGCCGCGCTGCTCCGCACGACGCCCGCCGACGTGTTCGAGAGGGTCGTCCCGTACCTGATCGCCGCGGCATCCGTCGGCCTGCTCCTCCAGCCCCAGCTCCGCCGGCTCCACGAGCGGAGCCGGCGGAACGTCGTCCCGATCCTCTTTCCCGTTGCCCTTCTCGCCGTGCAGGTCTACAGCGGGTACTTCGGCGCAGGGTCCGGCGTCATGACGCTCACGTTGCTGCTCATCACCGTCGAGCCCCACATCGCACGCGCCAACGCGCTGAAGAACGTCGTGACGGGGGCCGCAACGGTCGCGTCGGCCGCCGTGCTCGTCGCCGTCGTCGCCGTGCCTTGGGCCTACGTCCTCCCGCTGGCGGCCGGGATCCTCGTGGGCAGCCTCCTCGGGCCGCTCGTTGCGCGCCGCGTCCCCGGAGCGGTCCTGCGGTGGATCATCGCCTTCGTCGGTCTGGGGCTCGCGATCAAGCTCTGGGTTGCGCCCGGCTGACGCGCCTGGCCCGCGAGGTGGGGCGCGGTGCTCCCGGACGGTAGAGACTGCTGTCGGCTGGCGGCGTCCTTTTACATCCCGTTACATCCCGGCGCCGAGGGAGCCTTCAGTCCCCGAGCTCCCGGCGCCGCCGCTCCACGTAGGACTCGAGCTCCTCGCGCACCGCGTCCTCGAGCGGCGGCTGCTCGTACTCGTCGAGCGCCTTCTTGTAGATCGCGCGGGCACGCGCCGCCGCATCGTGCGCGCCCTCCCTGGTCCATCGCTCGTAGTTCTGCGAGGAGGAGAGGAGGGGCCGGTAGAAGCAGGTCCGGAACCGCTCCAACGTGTGTGCGGCGCCGAGGAAGTGGCCTCCGTGGCCGACCTCTTCGTGCGCGCCGAAGGCGAGCGACTCCTCGTCGATCTCGAGCGGGGTGAACTCCTGCCTCAGCATCCGCAGGAGCTCGACGTCGACGATGAACTTCTCGTAGCTCGCCACGAGGCCCCCCTCGAGCCAGCCCGCGGCGTGCATCACGAAGTTCGTCCCCGCCAGGAAGGTGGGGAGGAGCGTCATCAGCGCCTCGTAGCCGGCTTGCGCGTCGGGGCCCTGGCTGGAGGTGAGGCCTCCCCCGGTGCGGAACGGCAGGCCGTAGTGGCGCGCGATCTGGCCGGTGCACAGGAGCCCGACGGCGGACTCGGGCGTCCCGAAGCAGGGCGAGCCGGATTGCATGTCGATGTTCGAGAGGAACGACCCGAAGACGACAGGGCAGGCCGGCCGGATGAGCTGCGAGAGCGCGATCCCCGCCAGGGCCTCCGCGAGCTGCTGGGCGAGCGCGGCGGGGATGGAGACCGGGGACATGGCCCCCATGAGGAGGAACGGGGTGAGGACGACCGCCTGGTTCGCGGCGCTGTACTCGAACTGCGCGTCGAGCATGCGGTCGTCCCATCGGAGCGGCGAATTGCAGTTCACCAGGGAGATCGTGACGGGCGTCTCCTCGATGGCGTCGCGACCCCCGAAGAGGATCTCCGACATGGCGATCGTGTCCCGGGCGTTCGCGCCCGAGACGACGTTCCCCATGTAGATCTTGTCGGTGAGGGTCTGCAACGCCAGCACCATGTCGAGGTGCCTCGAGTCGAGTGGCGCGTCGTTTGGCTCGCAGATGACGCCACCAGCCGAGTCGAGCTCGGGGTAGTGCTGCGCGAGCATGCAGAAGCGCCGGTAGTCGGCCATCGTCGCGTCGCGGCGCCGTCCGTCCTCCAGCACGAACGGCGGGCCGTAGACGCCGGAGAACGCCATCTCGTTCCCGCCGACGTGGACCGAGTGCTGCGGGTTCCGAGCCCGGACGTCGAACTCGCGCGGCGCGAGTGCCACCTGCTCGAGCACGAAGTCCGGGTCCAAGAAGACCACGTCCCCCTCGACGGCCTGGCCGGCCTTGCGGAAGAGCTCCACGGCCTCGGGCTTGGCGAACTGGACCCCGACCTCGGTCATGATCCGGCGCCATCCCCGCTCGAGGACGGCGAGCGCCTCTTCCGAGAGGATCTCGTAGTGCGGCATCCGGTTCTCGAACACGGACCCTCCCTCCCGCTGTCGCCCGGGCTCCGGCCCGGGCCTTCGGCCTCGTGGCTCGCATCGTAGAACAGGAGTTCCATAAAATGGAACCTGTGCCGGCGACGACGGGGACCCAGGCGGTGGGGAGGGCCGCGCGTCTCCTCACCGAGATCGTGAACGCCCCCCGCGGGGCGACCTTCTCCCAGCTGTCGCATCGCGCCGGCCTCGCCAAGAGCACCACTTCCCGTCTCCTCCTCGCGCTCGAGCAAGCGCGGCTCGTCCGCAGAGAGGACGGCACCTTCCTCGCCGGCGACCTCTTCGACCGGTACGCCTGGCGCTCGGGCGGCCACACCGGGCTCAGTCGGCTGGCCCACCCGCTGCTGGAACGCCTGGGGGCCGCGACCGGCGAGACGGTCAACCTGGGGGTGCCCGACCCCGGCGGGGTCGAGCAGATCGCCCAGGTGGACAGCTCGTACCTCATTGGCGCGACCAACTGGGTCGGCCGGATCGTCCCGCTGCACGCGAGCGCGATGGGCAAGGTCCTCCTGGCCTTCGGAGGGGCGGAGCTGCCGCCGGGAAGGCTTGGGCGGTGCACCGCCCGGACGGTCACGACCAGGGAGGCGCTCGCCCGCGAGCTCGAAGACGTCCGCCGTCGCGGGTTCGCGGTGACCGACGAGGAGCTCGAGGTCGGTCTCGTGGCCGTGGCCGCGCCGGTCTTCGCGAACGGAGGATCCCCGATCGCCGCCCTGTCGGTCTCGGCCCCGGCGAGCAGGCTCTCCGCGCGGGCGCGCACGTCCGCGACCGCCGCCTGCGTCCGATCGGCGACCGAGCTGACGTCCCTTCTCCGACACGGACCGCACGAGGAAGGTGCTGCATGAACCGTGACGAGTTGTTGAAGGCGCTCTACGAGGAGACGCTGGTGGGCAACGCCCCGCGTGTCCTCGAGCTCACCGACGAGGGGTTGGCCGGCGGGCTCTCGCCCGAGGAGCTGCTCTTCGAGTCGCTCATCCCCTCACTCGAGGAGGTCGGTGCCCGGTTCGAGCGCGGCGACTTCTTCGTCCCCGAGATGCTGATCGCCGGCAAGGCCATGGCGGGCGCGCTCGAGGTCCTCCGCCCCCTGCTCGCGGAGACCGGAGTCGAGTCGGTCGGCACCTTCGTCATGGGGACGGTGAAGGGCGACGTCCACGACATCGGGAAGAACCTGGTCAACATCATGCTGGAGGGAGCCGGGTTCCACGTGATCGATCTCGGCGTCCAGGTGGCGCCCGAGCGGTTCGTCGCGGCGATCGAGGAGCACCGTCCCGACATTGTCGGCTTCTCGGCGTTCCTCACCACCACGATGCCGATGTTCAAGGCCAACATCAACGCCTTGGAGAAGGCGGGCCTGCGCGACCAGGTCATCGTGATGGTGGGCGGGGCCCCCGTCACCCAGGAGTACGCGGACGCCGTGGGGGCCGACGGCTACGCGTCCGACGCCTCGGCGGCGGTCGCGCGTGCCAAGGAGCTTCTCGGCCGCCGCAGGGCCGCGGCGCTCGCCTGACAGGTCCGGGCGACCGGCCGGGACACAGCGAGCGACGGAAGGGGAGGCCGCGTGCGCACCGTGCTTCGATCGGCGACCAGAGAGGTGGTGATCGGCGGCGACGAGCCGTTCTGCATCATCGGCGAGCGCATCAACCCGACCGGCCGCAAGACGTTCCAGGAGCAGCTGCGGCGTGGCGACCTCTCGCGCGTCGAGGTCGACGTCGCCCAGCAGGTGGCGGGCGGGGCGATGGTGCTGGACGTGAACATGGGCGCCCCCCTCGCCGACGAAGTCGAGCTGATGCGGCGGGCCGTGCGCCTCGTCCAAGGAGTGACCGACCTCCCGTTGTGCATCGACTCGTCGGTCGTCGAGGCGCTCGAGGCCGGTCTCGACGCCTACGAGGGCAAGGCGCTCGTCAACTCGGTGACGGCCGAGGAGGACCGGCTCGAGGCGGTCCTGCCGCTCGTGAAACGCCACGAGGCGGCGGTCATCATGCTGCCGAACGACGAGACGGAGATCCCCGAGGAGCCGCGCCGCCGCCTCGAGCTCGTCGAGAGGCTCGTCGACGTGGCCACCGGCCGTTTCGGGATCGGCGTCGAGGACATCGTGATCGACCCCCTGGCGATGCCGGTCGGTGCCGACACCACGCTCGTCAACCGCACGCTCGAGACGATCCACCTCGTCCACGAGCGCTTCGGGCTGAACATGACGCTCGGCGCCTCGAACGTCTCCTTCGGCATGCCCGACCGGGCCGGGATCGGGAGCGCCTTCATCCCGATGGCGATGGCCCTCGGGCTCACCAGCGCGATCATGGACGCCCGCGCGGCCGACCTGGTCCGCTCCGTGAAGGCCGCCGACCTCCTCTTGGACCACGACCCGTGGGGCGCGCGCTGGATCGCCGCGCACCGCGCGCGCCAGGAACGCGAGCAGCAGGCTCCCGGGTGACACCTCCTTTCGTGGGCACGCCGTGACCCCTCCGGGCGCAGGCCGGGTGGAACGGTCCGCTCCCGCGGCGCACGCACGGGTGGACCTCCGCTTCGAGCCGAGCGGGCGCCGGGTGCGGGTACCTGCGGGCGTGACCGTCTTCGACGCGGCGAGCTGGAACGGCATCGCGGTCGACTCCACCTGCGGGGGCCACGGCACCTGCAAGAAGTGCCGGGTGCGGGTGCTCGCCGGCTCGGCCGCAGCGTCGCCGCTCGACACCCGGGCCTTCGGGCCGGACGAGCTCCGGCAGGGGTGGCGGCTCGCCTGCCGCCTCGAGGCGGCAGCGGACCTGCAGGTCGAGGTGCCCCCGCTCTCGACGCGGCCCAAGGCCGCGACGTTCGGGGTGGGCCGCAAGGTCATCCTCCGGCC
>JASHYA010000276.1 GCA_030043315.1 Acidimicrobiales bacterium | reverse complement strand
ATCGTCGCTGCGACAAGGGCGCCGGCCGCTCCGGTCCCGATCGCCTGCCCGAGGATGTCGAAGAGCTGCAGGGAGGCCGTCGCCGATCCTTCCCGGCCCTTCGCCGCGGCGTCGAGCGTCGTGAGGGACATCGGGGCGTACGCGAGCCCCATGCCGGCGCCCGCCACACCCCAGGCGATGACACCGAGCCATGGAGGGAGCGAGGGGAGCAGGGTGAGGCCCATCAGCGCGAGGCCCGTCAGCGCGATGCACACACCGGTGCGGACGAGGCGGCGGGGCCCGACGCGCCGGACGAGGCGGGCCTGCGTCCACGATCCCGCCGTCCAGGTCATGGTCGACGCCATCAGCGTGAAGGCCGACAGCGACGTCGGCGCGTGGCGCACGATCGTGAGGGCGTACGGGACGTAGGCCTCGCCCGCGTAGAAGAAGCAGGTGACGAGGCCGCGGGTGAGGATGGTCGCCGGCAGCCCGGGGGCGGCGACGAGGGTGCCGGGCGGCGTGAGCCTCCGAAGGGACAAGAGGAGCACGGCTGCACCCGCGACGATTCCCGCAGCCCCCGCGCCGGGTGCGCGGTCCACGACGGTCAGCGAGCCGAGCGCGAGCGCGCCGCCCCCGACGACGCCGAGCACCGGGACGTACGGCAGCGTGGCCGACGCACGCGGGCGCGTCGGCGCCCCGACGCTCCGCAGCGCGAGCACTGCGAGGATGCCGGCGACGAAGACGAGCGGAATCAGACCGAGGAAGACCCAGCGCCACCCCACCGTCGTCGCGACGAAGGCGGCCGCGACCGGGCCGACGAGGCCCGGCACGACCCAGGCGGTCGACAGGACGGCGAACACGCGGGGCCGCAATGCGTCCGGGTAGCCGCGGGAGATGGCGACGTACGCGACGGCGGGAACCACCCCCGCGCCGAGGCCCTGGACCGCGCGACCCGCGACCAGGGTCGGCATGTCGGGTGCCAGGCCGCCGATCACGAGGCCGCAGGCGAACAATGAAAGGCCCGCCAGCATCGGGCCGACGAGCCTGCCCCGGTCCGCCAGCGTTCCGGCGACCACGACGCCGAGCAGGCTCGACAGAAGGAACGCACTGAAGACCCAGCCGTAGAGCCGCACGTCGCCGAGGTGGCGGCTCACGATGGGAAGGATCGTCGACACCGACAACGCCTCGAACGCGACGACCGTGACGGCCAGCGAGATTCCGATGGTGATCGTCCGGTGTTCTCTCGACCAGACGCCCGCGCGGTGCGCCGCGCCGTGTCCAGTCCCCACCGGCTCGCCAACCATCACCCGCCCGAGAGTACGCGTCCTCGACACGCGCCGAAACCGACCACCGGGCGTCGGTCGACGGGGGAGATGGAGTCGCGGCGGTCAGGGGAGGGCCGTTCACGCGGCGGCCGGGACCTCCATGTCCACGTCGGCGTCCATGTCGAGGCCCGTATCCGCGGGCGCCCGATCCTTGCGGCGGGCGCGCTCGTCGTGGCGAGTCATCGCCAACAGGGGGAGCGTCGCGACGGCGATCGCCAGGACCATGATCGGGATGGTGATGTACAAAAGCACCATTTGACGACGGCAGACCCGTTCGGCCGGCCGCACCTCTTCCTCTCTCGTGAGCGTGGTGGACTTCCCACGCATAGAGAACAGGGCGTCTCTTGCCGCCGCCGTCGGGCGAGCTGTGAGCCGGCTGCGACTTCAATCGTCCGATGCGTCGTGTCCGATGGGCTCAGCCCTCTCGACGTCGGTTGCCGGAAGCCGGACCGTGAACTCCGCGCCTCCGGCCGAGGGCGCCAGGACCGTCACGCTGCCGCCGTGGGCGCGCACGATCGCGTCGACGATGGAGAGCCCGAGCCCGGCACCTCCGTGGTCGCGCGATCGGGAGGTGTCCGTGCGGAAGAAGCGCTCGAAGATGCGTCGGCGGTCGTCTTCGGTGAGCCCGGGTCCGTCGTCGGTCACCGACACCACCGCCTCGGTGTCCGACTTCTCGACGCGGACGACCGCGGTGGTACCGGGCGGGGTGTGCACCCGCACGTTGGCGAGCAGGTTGTCGAGGACCTGGCGGAGACGGAGCTCGTCGCCGAGCACCTCCACCGGCTCGGTCGCCGAAAGGATGAGCGGCCATTCCGGACCGACGGTCCGCGCGGTGGAGACCGCCTCGGCCGTGAGGGCGACGAGGTCCACGTGCTCCAGCCGCAGCGGCCGGCCCTCGTCGAGCCGGGCCAAGAGGAGCAGGTCCTCCACGAGATGCGACATCCGCGCCGACTCGTCCTGGATGCCGCGCATCGCCCTGCGCAGGTCCTCCGGCCGCTCGGCCGCACCGCGGTCGAACAGCTCCGCGTACGCCCGCACGGCGGTGAGCGGCGTGCGGAGCTCGTGGGACGCGTCGGCGACGAAGCGGCGCATGTGCTCCTCCGAGGTGCGCAGGTCGGCCTCGGTCTTGTCGCGCGCCGCGAAGGCGCGCTCGATCCGTTCGAGCATGACGTTGAACGCGCGCGCCACATGGCCCACTTCGGTGCGCGCTTCGTCCCCCGGCACGCGCTCGGATAGCTGCCCCGCGGCGATCATGTCGGCCGTCCGCCCGATCTCGCGCAACGGATGCAGGCTCGCCCGCACGAGCCACCACCCGAGCGCGACCGCGATCAGGATCGCGCCGACCGTGGCGAAGATTTCGATCAGCAGCAGGTCACCCAGGACATCGGACGTGCTCGTCAGGGGCACGGCGACGATCAACTGCCCGCCCGCTTCCGGTCCGGTGCCGAGGATCGACGCGCGCACCCGGTAGCCGGAGCCACCCGTGCTCGAGGCCGCGGTGAAGTAGACGGTCGGCTCGCGGTCGTCGGCCGCGTCCGCGACGAAGCCCGTGATGTGCGTCGGCAGGACCGGCCGTCCGTCGTCGCGACTGCCGAGCACGGCGAGGCTGCACCGCCAGACGGTGCTGCCCGCCGCATTCCTCACCTCGATCACCGTGCCGGGGCTCAAGCCGGTGGCGTCGACCTCGCGGCCGTGGAACTTCTCGGGGCATTCCGGGGGGCCGGCCATCGGGCCCGGCCCCTCCTGGCCCTCGTCCGATCCAGGTGTCTGGCCGGTCGGATGTGTGGGACCGGGCTGGCTGGGGCCGTTCAGGCTCTGGCTGAGCGCGGCCTCGATGGGGCGGTGGGAGACCTCGAGGGATGTATCGATCTGCCCGTACAGGTACGAGCGGAGGGCGGTATAGGTGGCGACGTTCGCACCCACGAGGGCCACGACCACCACGACCGCGGTCGCCAGGAGCAGGCGAGCCCTGATGGACACCTATGCACCTGAGCCTTCGGGCTCCCGCATGATGTAGCCGACGAGCCGGACCGTCCTGATCAGCGGTGGGCCGTGCGCGTCCAGCTTGCGCCGGAGATAGCTCACGTACGTCTCCACGACGTTCGCGTCACCGTCGAAGTCGTAGTGCCAGACGTTCTCCAGGATCTGGATCTTGGAGATGACCTGGCGCGGGTTGCGCATGAAGTAGCGCAGCAGGTTGAACTCGGTCGCCGTCAGCTGGATCGCCACCCCGTCGCGGTGCACCTCGTGGGCGGCTTCGTCCATCTCGACGTCGGCGAACCGGAGGATCCCCCTGTCCTCGGTCTCCGCCCCGCTCCGTCGCAGGATCGCACGGGTGCGCGCCATGATCTCGGCGAGCGCGAACGGTTTGGTGACGTAATCGTCGCCACCGATCGTGAGCCCGGCGACCTTGTCCTCCAGCGCGTCCTTGGCGGTCAGGAACAGCACCGGAGCTCCGGACCCTTCGGCGCGCAGCCGGCGGGTGACTTCGAAGCCGTCGAGGTCCGGGAGCATCACGTCCAGGATCACGAGATCGGGAGGCGCGTCCTGCGCGGCACGAAGGGCCGCACGGCCGGTCGTCGCTACCTCGACGGCGTAACCCTCGTAGCGCAGCGACGTGGCGACCGCGTCGACGATCGACGGCTCGTCGTCGACGACGAGCACCCTTGCCTTGACGTCGGGATCCACGGCCGACCTCCTTTGTCGAGGAGTGTCGCAGGCGGGCTGCCGGCTCCGCTGTGCACCGGCTGTGCGCCCGCTGTGAATGTACCGCCCCGACTCCGCGACGCCCCGAGGTCAGCCCCGCTCGACCTGCGCCCCTTCCTCGTCGACCTTGTCGCCAGCGTCGAAAGCGTCGCTGGCCAGGGTGGCCACCAACAACGCCTTGATCGTGTGGAGCCGGTTCTCGGCCTGGTCGAAGACGATCGAGGCCT
>JASHYA010000275.1 GCA_030043315.1 Acidimicrobiales bacterium | reverse complement strand
CCCAAGAACGTCTGGATCGTCCCGGACATGCCGAAGACCCGCTCGGGCAAGATCATGCGCCGGGTCATCGCAGGGATCTCGAACTTCACCGACGTCGGCGACATCACCACGCTCGCAAACCCCGAGGTGGTCGAGGAGATCCGAGCCCACGTCCAGACGGTCAAAGAGGCCAGGGGCGAGGTGCCGAAGGCCCTGAGTGAGGAGGAGGCCTCGGAGATCGAGGCCTTCGGCCAGGCCGAGTAGCCGTTGCCGATGGGCTCTGACCCGGGTGGCGTCCGTCGCTCCGGGGCTGCGCATAACATCGATGCCGTGGTAACCGGCCTGGCAGGCGCGGTGGCGAGGTTGCATCCCCGGTGACGGGCAACGGCTGGCTGGAGCTCTTCTTCGCGCTCGCGCTCGCCTCTCTCATTCCGATCGTGTACGCGATCGTCGACGTCGCGCGTCGCCCGACCTGGCAGTTCTCGACCGGGCGCAAGGTGCTGTGGGCGGTGACGCTCGGGCTCGGTTGGCTCATCCTGTGGCCGGTCGCGCTCGTCTCGTCGATCGTGTACCTCACTGTGCTGCGACGCCGCTTCCCGCCGTCGTCCTCGG
Organism: Acidimicrobiales bacterium; assembly: GCA_030043315.1. Taxonomy (GTDB): domain Bacteria; phylum Actinomycetota; class Acidimicrobiia; order Acidimicrobiales; family RAAP-2; genus JAJYVT01. The sequence continues at coordinate 2,262 of JASHYA010000275.1, read as the reverse complement.
CGCCCCCGCAGGGATCCCAGTACCCGCACTACGGCAGGTACGGGCAGTACGGGGGCGGGCCCTATGGCGGGGGAGGACCTTTCGGGCCCGGACCGCAAGGCGGCGGGCCCTACGGCGGGGGACCGCAAGGCGGCGGCCCCTACGGACCCGGACCTGGGGGCGCCGGCCCCTACGGGGGCTACGGCTACCCGTCGTCCACACTCCCGCCTCCGCCTCCACCTCCGATGCCGCTGCCGCCTGCGGGCTGGTACCCCGACCCCGCAGGGAGCGGCGACGAGCGGTGGTGGGACGGGAAGGGCTGGACCGACCACCTTCGCTGACGCCGGACCGTGGCGAGGCGAGGACCGCGACGGGGCCAGGCGCGGCAGACGTGAGACGCGGCGGGCGTGAGGCCTAGCGGGCTTCAGGCGTGCTCGTCGAAGAGGTCTGCGGGCAGCCACGTCGGCCGGCTGCCTTCGTGGACCTCGTAGCCGGACCACCAGCCGGTCGAGTCGTGCGGGGTCGGAAGGCCGAGCTCCTTCCGCTCGGTGACGGCGTCGCGCACGACGCGCTTGCACCCCCTGAGCCCAGCGAGGTCGGCGCCGGTCGCGCCCGCTCGAGTCCAGATCGCCTCTTCCCGATGCCACGCCTGGGTGCGTGCGACGACGATCGCATCGGTCGCTTCGGCGGCCCGCCGCCGGCTTGCCGCGCTGACGTCTGCACGCAGGTCCGCCGCGCGCATCCAGCCGTAGTCCATGTTCAAGAGCATGAGCCCACGCGCGACGTCGAAGGGCCCGACGACGTCGACCACGGGGTCGATCACCGTCAGCTCCGTCCCCGGAGCCAGGCCGGGAGCGAGGTTGGCACGCTGGCGCTGCGCGAAGGAGATCGCGCCGAGCGCGCGCAGGAGGACGGCCGGGGCGCTCGCTTGCGCGTAGTCGGACTGGTCGGGCGGCGGCTCGAGCGGCACGGCGAGGATGGCGAAGATGCGCGTCGCCCCGAGCGCCGCGGCAGCCGCCACCGGGACGTTGTCGGCGACCCCGCCGTCGACGTACGCCTCACCGGCCAGGACGCGCGGCGGGAAGATCATCGGCACGCTCGCCGAGGCGATGATCCCCTCGATCAGGTCGACCGGCCCGCTCGCGGGACCCGGGACCGGGGTGAGCGCGTCATCTCCGACGATCGTGCCGTCCTCGGCGACGTAGCGGAGCGCCCCCGCCCCGAGCGCCACGACCGCGAGCCGGAGATCGAGCCCAGGCCTTGCGACGAGGGCGGGGTCGACGGGGGTGATCCCGCGCCCGCCGCGGCGGAGCCGCTCTGCGAGCGGGTCGAGCGTGAGGAGCGAGCCGGGGCGGTCCCGCATCCGCCGGCGGGCGCGACCGAGGCTCGGGAGGGCGCGCACGACCTGGGGGAGGAGCCGGATGGACCGCGCCCTCGGCCGGGTGACGCGCTCGGGCACCGCGACGTCCGTGGTGCCCGGCACCGGCGGGCGCGTGCGCTCGACGACCCAGTGGTCGATGGCGCGCCCGAAGAGCGTCCGGTCGAGCGCTGCGACCCACGGCTGCTTCCCGAAGAGGAGGTCCGCCCTGCTCATCGCCAGGAGGTCGTCGTGGAGCTCGCGGCAGCGCTCGACGAGCTCCTCGCGCGAGCGCGCCTGTGCGAGCACTGCGGCGCACACCGCGCCCGCCGACGTGGCAGTGATCACGTCGGGGACGACGCCTTCCTCCTCCACGAGGTAGGACACCGCTCCGGCCTCGAAGGCCCCTTTCGCCCCGCCTCCCGCGAGGACGAACGCGGTCTTCCCGGAGGGTTCCATAAAGAACCATTCTTGCCCCCGGTGCGAGACCTCTGGCAAGTGGAGCGGGTCGGGGCCGGCAGCAGCCTCGCTGGGAGCAGCGGCGATCTGTGGTGATTTGCGGCGATCAGCTGCGATCTGTGGCGATCACACGACGATCGTGTGGACGTCGTAGCGGGCGAGGTCGGCATCGGCCGTGACGACGGTGAGTCCCAGATGGCGGGCCTGCGCCATCAGCAGTCGGTCGAAGGGGTCATCGCTCTTCCCCGTTGCCTCGGAGCGGCCGTCCCGGGTCGAGCTACCGTTCACGGGGTTGGACCGGCCCGCAGAACGGCCGGTGCAACCTCCCACCCCGGGCGCCACCACCGCCCGATGCTCCGGGCCGAAAACCGCGTGAGGAGGACCCCATGAAGCGGAGCGAGGACCGGATCCTGACGACCCACACCGGCAGCATGGTGCGGCCCGTTGGCCTGGTCGCGCCGGCGGGC
>JASHYA010000274.1 GCA_030043315.1 Acidimicrobiales bacterium | reverse complement strand
GCGCTCGGGCAACACCTCGTCGTAGGGGGTCTCGGACTCGATGCCGAAGTAGTCCCACAGCGACGCCCAGAACCCGACCTGGTCGCTCACCGACCACTGCCAGAGGTCTTCGTAATCTCGAAAGCCCCGCCCTCTTCCTGCCAGCCAGCTCATGTACTGCGCGAGCCTCGAGCTCGAGCGCTCTTCCTGCGTCGGTTCCCTGAGGACGTCGCCGGGCTGGACGGTCATGGCGCTGTCGGCCCCGGCTCGCCACCGCGAGGGCCGGGCCGGACGGTCAAGGCTCTGCCGCCTCGCTTGCCGGCGCAAACCGCCGGGCTGATGCGGAGCAAGGCTCAGTCGTAGACGATCAGGCCGCGGACGTTCTTCCCGTCGCGCAGGTCCTGGTAGCCCTCGTTCACGTCCTCGAGCTTGTAGGTCCGCGTCACCAGCTCGTCGAGCTTGAGCTGGCCGTCGCTGTAAAGGGAGAGCAGCTTGGGGATGTCGGCCCGGGGATTGGCCGACCCGAAGATCGACCCGTGGAGCTGCTTCTGGAACAGGGTGAGCAGGTGGAGGTTGAGCTTGACGTCCATCTGCACGATCGGGGCGATGGCGGTGACCACCGCCCGCCCGTCCTTGGCCAAGAGGTCGAGCAACGGGGCGATCATCTCGCCCTCCGCCGTGCCCACGGTGAGGATCGCCTTGTCGGCCATCCGTCCCCAGGTGAGCCCTTCGACCAGTGCCCTTGCGGCATCCATGTCCGCCGCCGTGTGCGTGGCCCCGAACGCCTCCGCCTGCTCACGCTTGAAGGCGAGGGGGTCCACGGCCACGACGTGTTTCGCGCCCGCGAGGCGGGCGCCCTGCACGGCGTTCATGCCCACGCCGCCGGTGCCGACCACGACCACCGTCTCGCCGGCGCGCACCTGGGCGGCGTAGACGGCCGAGCCCCACCCGGTCGTCACGCCGCAGCCGACGAGAGCCGCGACCTCGAGTGGCACCGACTCGTCGACCTTCACGACCGATGCCTCGTGCACCACCGTGTACGGGGAGAAGGTGCCGAGAAGGCACATCGTGCCGATCCCGCGACCCTTCGAGGAGAAGCGGTGCACCCCGTCGGCGATCGGCACCCCGGCCAGGAGGTGGATGCCGAGGTCGCAGAGGTTCTGGCGGCCGGTCGAACAGTAGTGGCAGCGGCCACAGGCCGGGATGAAGCTGAGCACGACGTGGTCACCCTCCGACACGCTCGTCACGCCGGGGCCGACGGCCTCGACCACGCCCGCGCCCTCGTGCCCGCCGATCACCGGCAGCGTGACGGGGATGTCACCCGTCACGAGGTGCTCGTCGGAGTGGCAGAGTCCGGCAGCGGCGAGCTTCACCTTCACCTCGCCGGCGACCGGCTCGCCGAGCTCGACTTCCTCGACGCTCCAGGGCTCCCCGTGGTCCCAGAGCACGGCGGCTTGCGTCTTCACGGTCCCTCCTGCTTCATGTGCTCTCGCGAACCGGCGCGAACCGGGCGCACGACCTCCGACTTTCGCTGTCAGGTGTACCGGTCCGGGGACCGGTACACCTTCGAGCCTGTCGCAAGATAGCTCGCGCCGTCCGAAGACGACGCAGCTGCCGCGTGAGGAGCCGGTCCGGCCGCGCCCGCACCACCGCCCACCGTCCGCTCGCGTCCCCGGAGGAGGCCTGAGCACGGTCCTGCTCAGGGCCGCTCGGACGCCTTTCGCTCGAGGACGGTCACCACTCCCTGGTCGCCGTCGACGCGGACGAGGTCACCGGTCCGTATCTTCTGGGTCGCGGTCCCCGTCCCGACCACGGCGGGCATGCCGTACTCGCGGGCGACGATCGCGGCGTGCGACATGATGCCGCCGATGTCCGAGACGGCCGCCTTGATCTTGCCGAACACCGGACCCCAGCTGGGGGCGGTGACCGGGCAGACGAGGATCTCGCCCGCCTGGATCTGGCCGACCTGGTTCACGTTCATGAGCACGCGGGCTCGACCCTCGACGACACCGCCCGAGGCGGCGAAGCCGACGACTTGGTCATCGGGCATCTCCGAGGCCCGCGCCCAACCTTTGATCGTCTCCCCGGTGATCCCCCAGAGCATCTTCACGGCCGGATCGTTGAGCGCCTCCGGCTCCGGTCCGAGCGCCGGGGGAGCCGGCCACGTCGCCAACACCTCGAGCATCGCTTTGCGCTCGGCGACGAGCCGCTTCACGTGGCTCGCCCCCGCGGGCGGAGCGCCCGCCGCCCACGCGAGCATCACGTCGGCGAGCGCCTGGTCGACTTCGTAATGCTGGAGCTGGAAGACGTCCTCCGCCTCCTCCACGAGGCCGAAGCGCTCGAGGAGCCGTCCGAACTGGCGGATCTTGGCGAAGAACTGGGTGGTGAACCAGTGCTCGCAGAAGAACTTGTGCTCCTCGACGTAGGGGAAGACGAGCCTGCACAGCCCGAGCATCTGGTCGAAGGCGCCCCTCTCCTCTTCGCTCGTGAGCAGCTCCCGGTAGCGCTGCGCGACCTGCTCGCGCTCGGCCTGGAGCTGGGCGAGCGGGCGACCGAGGTCCTCCCCGTCGCGCACCTGCCGGACGTACCTTCCGAGCGCGGAGAACGGCACCGTCGGGTTGTCCATCCAGCTGCGGTGGTGGTGGTAGAAGCCGTCCCCGGTCGACACGTAGAACCAGGGCACCGAGGCCTGCTCGTACTCGGCGAGCCACTTCTTCCCGGCTTCACCCGCGCGCTCGAGCGCCGCGCGCACGGCCGACGGGTCGTCGCCTTCTGCGAAGGCACCGTCCACTCCGAGCTCGACCGCAACCTTGGCGAGGCGCTTCAGCTGCTCGTCGGGCTGGTACATGATGACGTCGATGCCGGCAACCATGCGGGCGACTGTCTGCAACGGGATCTCGGGGAACGCCTTCTGCAAGAACTCGAAGAACACCACGTAGGCGCCGAAGCCGAGCATGAGGAGCTCGGTGTGGTAGTTCCACATCTTCGAGAAGAGGTCGATGCAGCGGTGGTACCGCTCCCGCACCAGATGGTTCGAGGCATAGCCCCGCGCCTCGGTGACGACGGAAACGTCCTCGAACTCTCCGAGCTCCGGCACCTCGATCGCCTCGAGCTCGCGAATGAGCTCCTTCATCCGCCCTTGCCACTCCCCGTACAACCTGTCCCAGTTCTCGTAGTAGTGGCCGCCGCGCTCTTGGAACAGGGCGAGGCGCCGCCCGATCTCCTCTGGGTCGGTGACCGGGTTCGCCGTGATGTACACCCGCCCGTTGACGATCCGGTGCTCGATGCCGAGGGTCGTCGGGAAGACGAAGATGCGGGCGGTGTTGGCTCCTATCGCCGTGTAGGGGATCTCGGCCGTGATGGCGTCGAAGGCGGGCATCGGCTCGGGGAAGTGCATCGAGTTGTAGAACCAGAACCGCTCGTCGTCCGCCGGCTGGAACCTCGTGAAGAACGGGTACATCGAGCGCCAGTTCTCCGCGCCGGGCACGTCCGCCACCTGTGAGGGAAGAGGGAACGGACCCTTTCTCTCGCTCGCTGCCTCCTCCGCTGCCATTGCCGGCTCCTTTGTCCCGGGCCCTTCGCTCGCTCGTCTCCTCGCGCCCCACCTCGTGCAAAGGACCGCTTCTCGCCCGTGCAGCCTTGCACACCTCGATTGCGGGGAGCCCGGCCGTCACCGGAGCCCGCGGGGGCTGGTGCCCGGAGGTGGTGGTCGTGTCGGTCCCCGTCGATCCCGGGCGCCGCGCTGCGACCCACCCGCGCTCGAACGTCCCACGGCACCCGGCCGCGCCCGGCGCCGACACCTTCGCCGTCGGCGGGTTGCGTGGCCGGCGGCACCATGGGACGATACGCGACTGCCGCGTCGGGTGAGCTGAAGGCTGGGGGGAACCGTCGTGCCGGAGCATCGAGGTCCGTTCCCATTGCCGTCGGAGATCACCGACGTGCCGGGCGCCGAGCGCTGGACGTCGATGTACCCCCCCTTCACCCGCTTCCAGCCGGAGGACGACGCGAAGTTCTGGTTCTACAACGCCACGCACTTCCCCGAGCCCCTACCGGCGTTCGACTCGATCAGCTCCGAGGTCGCCTACACCGCGATCGGCGCGAACACCGCGCGCATCTTCGTCTTCCCGGCCACGCTCGGCATCGAGCACCGGATCGTGAACGGCCGCGTGTACCTCGCGGCGAACCCGGTCACCGACCCGGCGGAGATCGGTCGGCGGCTCGAGATCTTCCAGCGGCGCGCCGGCTACTACTACGAGCACTGGGACCGTCTCTACGAGGAGTGGAAGCGGCGCATGCAGGCCGCCATCGACGAGCTCGAGGCGATCGAAGTGCCCGAGCTCGGCGAGTTCGACGACGAAGAGGTCGTGACCTCCGCGCGCGGCTACGCCACGAACCACCTCGTACGCGAGCGGTTCCACCGGTGCGTCGACCTGTACTCGATCGTCTGGAACCACCACATCGAATT
>JASHYA010000273.1 GCA_030043315.1 Acidimicrobiales bacterium | reverse complement strand
CGGGGTGGACCTCGCCGACGTCGCGGCAAGGGGGCCGTTCACCTCGGTCGTCGTGTGCGGCACGGGAGCGGGCGGGACCGCCGGCGATGTGCTCGCCGCGCTCGCGTCGCCACGCGCCGGCGTCCCCGTGCAGGTGGTCAAGGACTACCGGCTCCCTGCGTACGTCGGGGGGTCCACGTTGGTCTTCGCGGTGTCCTTCTCCGGTGCCACCGAGGAGACGCTCGCCGCCGCAGCGGACGCTCGTGCCCGCGGTGCACCCGTCGTGGCCGTGTCGGGCCCTGGGGAGCTCGCCGACGTCGCCACGGACGCGGGGTGGCCGCTCGTCCCGGTGTCCTCCGCCCGCATCCCTCAACCGCGCGCCGCTTTCGGCGCGCTGTCCGTCCCTCCTCTGGTGGTGCTGGAACGGCTCGGCATGCTCCCGGGGATGCAAGGACTGCTCCGCGACGCGGCCCGACTGTTGGCGGAGCGCCGCGACGGCTTGGTCAAGGCGGACGGCGCGGCACACGAGCTGGCGAGGCGCATCGGGAGGACCATCCCTCTCCTGCACGGGGCGCCCGGCCCGACCGGGGTCGCCGCCATGCGCTGGAAGACCCAGGTGAACGAGAACGCCAAGTCCCCGGCCTTCTTCTCGCTCCAACCCGAGCTGTGCCATGACGAGTTGGCGGGCTGGGGACAGCACGGCGACGTCACCCGGCAGACGATCACCGCGGTCGTCCTGCGCTATCCGGGCGAGCACCCCCGCGTGGCACGCCGCATCCAGCTCGTGGAGGAGCTCTTGACAGAGGTCGTCGCCAACGTCCTCGACGTGGGGACCGACGCGGCGAGCGACGTCTCCGCGCTCTTCGACCTCGTGCTCCTCGGCGACTTCGTCTCGCTCCACCTCGCCGCCGCGGAAGGCGTCGATCCCGGCCCGGTCCCCGTCGTGACCCAGCTCGAGCAGCAGCTGTCGGCGTGGAACGGCTGACGCCGACCGAGGGACGCGTGGTCGCGTCGCTCGTGGAGAAGCAGCTCACCATCCCGCAGCACTACCCCCTGACGTTGAACGCGCTCGTGGCCGCGTGCAACCAGTCGACGAGCCGCGACCCGGTCACTGCGTACGCCGAGAGCGAAGTGCTCGACGCGACGGAGTCACTGAGGGTGAAACGGATGGTGCGCGCGGTTCTCCCCTCCCACGGCCGCTCCGTCGTGCGCTACCGCCACGTGCTCGACGAGACCCTCGGACTCGACGCACCCCAGCTCGCGGTGCTCGCCGTCCTCGAGCTGCGCGGGCCCCAGACCGTCGCGGAGCTCCGCGCCCGCACGGAGCGCATGGCAGCCATCGACTCCGTCGACCACGAGCTCGACCTGCTGGCAGGGAGGGAGGATCCGCTCGTCGTGGTCGTCGGGCGCCGGCCGGGGCAGAAAGAGGTCCGCTGGGCGTCGCTCTTCGCCGAGCCCGGTGTGCACGATGCGGGCGGCCCGGCCTGGTCGGGTGGGACAGGCGGTGCCCACGGCACGACGGTGCCGGAGAGGCCGTCGCGATCCGCGGGTTGGGCTGCTCCGGGAGGCGAGGCGGTCCTCGCCGACGTCGCCGACCTGCGACACGACGTCGACGTGGTGCGTGCGGAGCTCGGCTCGCTGCGGGAGGCACTCGAGACGCTCCGCTCCGAACTCGGGGATCTCCGCGACAGCCTGGGCGGCTGAGCGGGGTGGTCGAGCCGGGCGGTGCGGCCGGGCTCGGTGCGCTGAGGTGCCGGCGGGGCTGGACGGCCGGGCTCGAGTCGGCCGGGCTCGAGTCGGCCTCAGCTGATTCCCTATGGAGGACGCGATGTCAAGAGGGAAATCTCCTCGAACACGCGTGTGCGCTCTCTTGACGGGTCAGCTGGCCAAGGCGGAGGATGCTCCGGGGGGAAGGATGCCCCGTGTGCCTGCACCTCGAGTGCGTGGCTTCGATTGTCCCGAGAGGACGTTCTTGGGGGCCTTCCCCCCACCTTTTTTCGAACGCCGCCGGGTGCGCACATCGGGCGGCACGCTGAAGTGCTCGGCGATGATCGCCTTGGCCTCCTCGGCGCTGACGGGGTTGCCGTCGGTGTCACAAATCACGTAAGGCGTGCCGCGCTCCATCACCGCCCAGGCCCGCTCGGCCAGGTTGGCTGCGACGACGCAGAGGGCGCCGAGGTGGTCCTTGCCTCGCTCGGTCATCTGGATGTAGTAGATCCGGGCCAGCTGGGGATCGAACTTCCTCGCCGTGTCCGCCGCGCGCACCATGGTGGTGCGCAAGAGCGAAGAGCCGGCCTTGGACATGGGCTGGCCCTTGCGGTCGGTCTCGCCGGTCTCGGAGGCCTTGGGTACGAGTCCGGTGAAGGACCGGAACGCCTTGGCGCGCAAGAAGCGCCTGGGATCCCCCATGGTGGCCACGAGCGCAGGGCCGCCGACGGTGGCCAGGCCCGGCAGCGAGCGGGCCAAGCCCTCGGGGTCGACGGAGCCATAGGCGTCCTCGCGCACCGCTGCGTGCGTGGCGAGCTCGGCCTGGACGGCGCGCAGCAGGCGCACCTCGGTGGCCACCTCAGCGGCGAGGTCGGCGAACGCCACGGCGCGATGACCCTCGTAGAGCTCGAGCGCGGCCCGGGCGGCCTCGAGCCACTGGCGGGTGCGCTCGGTTCCTTGGTGACCGTGCGAGGCCTTGACGATGATCGAGGTGAGGCGCTTTTCGCCCAGTTTCACCAGGGCATTGGGATCCGCGTAGCGCTCGAGCACGGCCAGGTCGGCCACGCCGAGGTCCGAGGTGAGCGGGCTCATGGGCATGAGCTGGCGCATGAGGTCCTTGATGCGACGTTTGTGCCGTGCCCCCTGCTGGACGAGGCGGTCGGTGGCGCGCACGCGGCGGTCGAGGGTGGCCCGCTCGGCTCCGGGAAGCACGAGCGGCCGCAGCCCGGCCGGGTCGAACAGCGGAAGCCGGGCCAGCGTGTCCGCGTCGATCCCGTTGGTCTTGGTATGCCGGGACAGAAAGCGCCGCAAGTCGGCCGCCTTCTGCGAGGACACCCGGAAGACCCGATGTCCGCGGGCGCTGAAGAACACGGCGATGGGCAGCCAGGCCGGACCGGTCGGCTCCATCACCACCTCGAGCACCGTGCCCTCCGCCGTGCCGCGCACGGCCTCGGTCTCGATCTCGGCGAGGCTCTCCTTCGTCGGCCAGCACTTGCGTTTGGCGATCGTGGCGCCCATTTCGTCGAGGATGCGCACGGTGTGCGCGCTGGCGATACCCAGGTCGATGCCGACCAGGCGTCTGTCACTCATGTCGTCTCCCTTGTCCGTCTCACCTCCACCGGCTCGCCCGCAGGAGCGACGCACGCATCAGGCCACGGTCCCAAGGAGCAACGCCCAACCGCGGCTCCCACTCATGTGCTGCAAACGGACCCGGTCTCTTTGGACCGGTCCACTTCCCTCATCCGGGGCATCCGTGGCCGGGCCGGGTGTGGCAATCAGTTGAACGGGGCCAGGCCCTTTCGGACCTCCCCCAGAGCCATTCTCGACGCCACCCCCCGGACCAGCCGGGATGACCATGCAACCCTGGGACCTCAGCCTCGTGGTGGATCCACGGTGCCGGTGTCCCTTACAT
>JASHYA010000029.1 GCA_030043315.1 Acidimicrobiales bacterium | reverse complement strand
GGTGGCCCGGCCTGCTCGGACACCTATCTCACGCTCAAGTCCCTGGGTGTCGCCACAACGCAGAAGGTGCTCGTGAACGTGCCGTGTGACACCCCGACAGTCCAGAAGGCCGACGGCGGCACGCTGCCGCACGACTGGTACTACCTGACGGCCAACCCGCTGCCGGGCTCGAACACACCGGCCATCACATCGATGGTCAAGGCGTTCGGTGCCACCTCGTTCGGCAAGAGCAAGACGGCAGTGGCGTTCGACGCCTGGGCCGCCGACGCCTTCGGCCAGGTGGTCACGCTCGCCAAGCTCGACACCGAGATCCTGAAGGCGCACGGGAAGGTCACCGCGGCGACGGTGTTCGCCAAGGCGAGGGCCTTCAAGGGCCCCGTCGTGCAGGGAGCGCCGCACCTCGACTGCGGCGGGTTCAAGGGGACGCCGGCGACGTGCAACGACCTCGACCGGTTCTTCCGGAACACCGCACCCACAGTGATGAAGCCGCTCGGCACATGGATCGGCCCGCCGAAGGGCTTCAAGGCGCCACTGACATAGCGCGCATCGCGCGGACCGCCCTCTTCTCCCGCCGTCGCAGCGGCGACCCGTCCAGGGTCGACTGCGGCGGCGGGGGGAGGGGGCCCCGTCTCGACCTGATCGGGACCGGAGCACATCTCCTGGAGGCCGCCGAGCAGAGATCGAGCGAAGTTCGAGCGGAAGGAGCCACACCAGTGGTAGTCGGCGAGACGGTGGATGGGGGCGGACGGGACGCGCTCGGCCCCGAGCGGCTCGTCTGGATGTACACGCAGATGTACCGCATCCGTCAGTTCGAGGAGCGGGTCAAGTCGACGTTCACCGAGCACCCTGGGACCATCAGGGGCCACACCCATCTCGCCGACGGCGCCGAGGCCTCGATCGTGGGGTGCATCGCGACCCTTGCGCCAGGCGACCAGGTCCTCTCGTCGTACCGCTGCCACGGCTACCCGATCGCCCTCGGCAGCGACACGAAGCTGATGATGGCCGAGATCTACGGCAAGGCCACCGGCTTGTGCGGCGGACTCGGCGGGTCGATGCACCTCTACGACCCCGCCCGTGGATTCCTCGGGGGGTCGGGGATCGTGGGTCAGCACCTCCCGCACGCGGCCGGGGCCGCCTGGGCGGCCCAGATCCGTCGTCGGGGCGAGGTGGTCGTCTGCTTCTTCGGCGATGGCGCGAGCAAGCAGGGGGCCTTCCACGAGTCGCTGAACATCGCCTCGCTGTGGAAGCTGCCGGTCGTCTACGTGATGGAGAACAACCGGTACAACGCCTCCACCCGCAGCGACCAGGAGGATGCCAACGCCGCCGCCGGCGAGCCGCTGTCGACGAAGGCCACCGCCTACTCGATGGAGGGGACCACCGTCGACGGCGGGGACCCCGTGGCGGTCCACGCCACCATGGTCGAGGCGCTGGCGCGGGCGCGCGCCGGAGAAGGCCCGACGCTGGTCGAGTCGCTCGTCTACCGCCTGAGCGCCCACGGCAATCTGATCGCCCCGCCGGGCGTCCCACTCCACTACCCCGAGCACGAGGCGATCGCCATCTTCGGCAACCGGGCCGAGTACGAGTCCGCCCTTCGGGGCGACCCGGTCCCGCGCTTTCGCCACCGGCTCGTCACCGACGGCGTCCTTGGCGCCTCGGACGCCGACGCGCTCGAAGCGGCCGCCCGAGAGGAGATCGACGAGTCCCAGCGGTTCGCGCTCGACAGCCGCTTGCCCGAGCCCGACAGCGGCCTCGCCTACGTCTACGCCTGACGGCGCTCGACCGACACGTGACGGAGCACTCGAAGAGGGAGGGAAACCGGTGTCACACGTGATCCCCTACGTCGCGGCCATCCACGAGGCCATCCGCGAGGAGATGGACCGGGACGAACGCGTCCTCTACTTCGGCCAGAACATGGCCACCTCTCCCGACGACCCGTTCCTCCAAGCGTTCGGCCCCGACCGCGTCCGGGTCACGCCGATCTCCGAAACGGCCGAGATCGGCATGGCGACGGGCGCGGCCATGGCCGGGTACCGGCCGGTCGTCGAGCTCTACATGGCCGAGTTCACGCTGGTGGCGGCGGACCAGGTCGTGAACGAGGGCTCCCGGTTCCACTTCATGTCGAGGGGAGCGGTCTCGGTCCCGATGGTGATGGTGGCCGGGTACGGCTTCACCTGCGGGTGGGCGGGCCAGCACACCGGGTCGCTCTACGGGATGTTCATGGGCGTCCCCGGCCTGAAGGTCGCCATGCCCTCGACGCCGGCAGACGCGAAGGGGCTGATGACGACGGCCATCCGCGACGACAACCCCGTCTTGTACTTCCACCACTACCTCCTCCTCCTCACCGAGGGGGAGGTGCCCGACGGCGAACACGCCGTCCCGTTCGGGGTGGCGGACGTGAAGCGCGAGGGCAGCGACCTCACGATCGTGGCGACGGGCCACACCGTCCACACCGCGCTGGCCGCCGCCGAGACGCTCGCTCGACGCGGGGTGAGCGTGGAGGTGATCGACCCGCGCACGATCGCGCCCCTCGACGTCGACACGATCCTCGCCTCGGTCGCCCGCACCGGTCACCTCGTCCTCGTCGACCAGGCGACCCGGCATGCCTCGGTGGCCGCCGTCGTCGCCGCCGAAGTCGCGGAGCTGGGCTTCTCCTCGCTCGAGGCCCCCATCTCCATGGTGACCGCCCTCGACAGCTCGATCGCCTACAGCCAGCCGGTGGAGGACTACGTGCTGCCCGACGAGCACAAGGTCGTGACGGCGGTCGAGAAGACGCTCGGGCTCGCCCCGGTCCCGGCCTGAGGTCGCGCTCCCGGCCGTCTTGACCCCGCTGGGCCCACTCGCAAGAATCTCGCCGAGGGGAGGCTCGAGGCGCTGCCCGGGCCGAGCGATCGTGCATGGCGTCCCTGCAGGTTCCCCTGCCTGCGCCGATGGAGCGCCACGACGAGAAGGAGCGCCACGTGACGGTGAACGAGGCCATGTCGAACGCGATGGCCGTGGACGCCCGCGTCGACAAGATGCGGGACAAGTACGCCCTTGTCGAGGGCTTCGTGGGTGCGATGGAGGAGGACTCCCCGTGGGTCCCCTTCGTCGAGAACGTCTGGATCCGGCACCTCACCTTCGACGTCCGTTCGAGCTCGGCGGCCAACGTGCTGTGGTGCGCGGCCGGCGGCAAGCTCGGCCGGCACCGCCACCGTGGGCCGGTGTCGGGGTTCACGATCGAAGGCAGCTGGCGCTACCTCGAGTACGACTGGGTGGCCACGCCGGGGGCCTTCGTGCGCGAGAGCCCGGGACGGACGCACACCCTCTACTCCGAGAAGGGCATGAAGACCTTCTTCTGGCTGAACGGCCCGCTCGAGTTCCTCGACGACGACGACCGCGTCGTCGAGACCGTGGACGTGTTCTGGTTCATCGACCACTACGAGCGGTACTGCGAGGAGCACAACATCCCGATCAACCCGCGGCTGTACCTGTGACGCGGGCGGGCGAGCCGCCCGCCGCCACCCGCGCCCCGTTCGAGAGATCCCGGGTGATCCGAACCGAAGGAGCAAGCATGTCCGCAACGACCGAACAGAAGATGACCGCGCCGCCCTCGACCGCGTACGAGATCGTCGACGTTCCCGAGTTGTACAAGGACGTCATCCAACGCCACGGGTTCGCCGGCACCTTCGTCGGCGAGACGGAGCTCGAGAGCCCGTGGGTCCCCTTCGGCGAGACCGCCGCGCTCCGGCACCTCGCCTTCGACACCCGGCACAACATCTTCAGCAACATCCTGTGGATCAAGGCGAACGGCGTGGTGGGCACGCACAAGCATCGGGGGACCGTGGTGATGATGTGCCTCGAGGGCAGCGCGCGCTACCTCGAGTACGAGTGGGTCGCTCGCCCGGGGAGCTTCATCTTCGAGCCGCCGGGGATCTCCCACACCCTCGTCACCGACGATCCGCAGGGGGTGAAGCTCTTCGGCTGGATGCAGGGCCCCATCGAGTTCTACGACGACCGAGGCGGCTTCGTCGAGTCCCTCGACGTGTGGTGGTACATCAACCACTACGAGACGTACTGCAAGGAGCACGGGCTCGCGATCAATCCACAGCTCTACCTCTGAGGGTCTCAGGGACGCGCGGCCGGCTTGCGGCGTGCGGCCTGCGGGTCGCTGCGGGCCTGGTCAGATCGTCGGCCAGGGTCCGATCGACAGCGCCGTGTGCTGGATGACCGACGCGAGCACGGCGTTGCGCACGAGCCACACGTCGGTGACGGGACCGACGCCGCCGGGAACCGGGGTCAGCGCCTCTGCGCAGCGAGCGACGCTGTCGAAGTCGAGGTCGCCGACGAGGTGGACCTGGCCGCCCTCCCCCTCGACCGGGTTGATGCCGACGTCGATCGCGATCACGCCGGGCTTCACCATGTCGCCGGTGATGAGCCCCGGGGAGCCGGCCGCCACGATCAGCACGTCCGCCTGGCTGGTGAACTCGGCCAGCCTCCCCGCCTCGGAGGCGTGCTCGTCGCAGTTCACGACGATCGCGCCCCGGTCCAACGCGAGCCAGACCGCGGGCTTGCCGACGTTGTGGCTCCTGCCCACGATTACGACCGTCTTCCCTCGCAGGGCGGTCTTCGGGTCGCGCCCGGTCCGACGGAAGTAGTCGTCGAGCAGCCAGAAGCAGCTGGCCGGGGTGGAGGGCACGAACCGGGGGGTACCCCGCGCCATCAATCCCGCGTTGGCGGGGTGAACCGCCTCGATGTCCTTCAGCGGGTCGAGCGTCGGGTACAGCTCCACCTCGGAGAGCTGGGGTGGCAGTGGGCGGAGCACGAGGATCCCGGTGATCCTCGGGTCGGCGTTCAGCTTGCCGATGGTCGCAAGGGCTTCGGCCCGCTCCGCGTCGTCGGGCAGGCGCTCTGGCTGGAACCGGCAGCCTACGGCCTCGGCCATTCGTCGAAGGCGGCGCTCGTAGGCCTCGGCGGCGTAGTCCCCGCCCACCAGCACGCTCGCCAGCCCGGGGTCGACCTTCGACGCGCGCACGGCGTCGAGCTCGCCCGCCAACCTGGCGCGCAGGTCGCGCGAGACCGCGGTTCCGTCGATGATCGCCGCTTCCATCCGCTCACCCTCGCGCGCCGAGGGGGTCCGGCGGGTCGGCCCTCCCCGGCGCACCAAGCAACCCGGCGGACCGGGCGGCGTCGACGGTGTTGCGCAAGAGCAGTGCGATGGTCATGGGACCGGCGCCGCCGGGATTGGGAACGACCGTCCCGGCGACCTCGACCACCGCTGGGTCGACGTCGCCGGTGAGCTTCCCTCCGACGAAGGAGACGCCGACGTCGACGACGGTCGCGCCCGGCTCGATCCACTCGGCTCGCACCAGATGGGGGCGGCCGGCGCAGGACACGACCAGCTCCGCAGCTCGGCACGTCTCGGCCAGGCCGTCGTCGTCGGGGTCCACCACGGTGACCGCGGCGCAGGCCTGACCGCCGGCACCTTGCGGGGTGGCCAGCATGAGGGTCAGGGGAAGGGCGAGCAGCGCGTC
>JASHYA010000272.1 GCA_030043315.1 Acidimicrobiales bacterium | reverse complement strand
TGACGACGCCGACGATCGAGGCCAGGACCGCCCCGGCGACGAGGAACGGGTCGACCACGACGGCAGGGCGACGCACCATGAGCGGCCGCCGTGCGGACACCGTCGGGCGCGCAGATCGAGTCCCGCTGCGGTACTGCGTCTGCACGACCGCCCAGGCTACCGGTCCCACCGGAACCGCCGAGGTCCGGTCGGACGGGACCGGACGACCACGCACGGGCGTCAACCCCGGGGAGCTGGCTCCTCCCCGGCCCGATCGGCCACCGCACGCCACATGGCCTCGACCGGCGCTTGCCTGCCCGACCAGAGCTCGATCTGCATCGCCGCCTGGTGCACGAGCATCCCGAGCCCGTCGAGCGTCGCCGCCCCCCTCCCGGCTGCGAGCTCCAGCCAGCGGGTCGGACGCGGGGCGTAGACGAGGTCGACCGCGAGCTGGCCACGACCGAGGAGGCCCGGGTCGATCGGCGGTAGCTCCTCTGCTCCCTCGGTCCCCGCCATGCCCGCCGGCGTCGCGTTCACGACCAGGTCGGCCCCCCGGGCGTCCACGGGAGTGCCCGTCCGTCCGGCACTGCCGGCAAGGGTGGCGGCGTCAGCGGTCCGGGCCGGGGTGCGGCCGACCACGACCACCTCGGACGCCCCGGCCTGCGCGAGTGCGAGCACGACGGCCCTCGCAGCGCCGCCCGCGCCGGCAACCACGCACCGTCGACCTGCGGGGTCGAACCCCGCGCCGCGGCCGAGGGCCGCCACGAACCCCGCGCCGTCCGTGTTGTGTCCGACACAGCCGTCGGGCTCCACGACGACGCAGTTCACCGCCCCCAGGCGCTGCGCGGTCGGGCTCGTGTGTCCCACTGCGGCGGCGACGGCCTCCTTGAACGGCATCGTCACCGAGAGTCCGCGCACCCCCAGCGCACGCGCGCCCGGCAGGGCCGCGCCGAGCGCACCCGGCGCGACGGGGAACGCGACCGAGACCCAGTCGATGCCGAGCGCGGCGAACGCCGCGTTGTGCAGCGTGGGCGACAACGAGTGGTGGACGGGGTCGCCGATCACCCCGACGACGACCGACCTGCCCGACGGCCATCGATGGCCGCCCGCAGCTGGTGGAGCCGTCATGTTGCCGACCCCGACGAGCTCGTGGCTGCGTGCTTCGCGTGCTTCGCGTGCTTCGACTGCTTGGCTGCGTTCGCCGCCGCCTCCCGCTCCAGGGCGAGCTGGCCTGTGTAGCTGGACGCAAACTTCATGGTGCCGTTCTTCGCTGTCACGAGGTCGAAGTAGAGCCACGAGCCTTGCGGCGCGTGGAGCGACGCGCGCAGGGCCTGCTCCGACGGGGTACAGATGGGAGTCGGCGTGAGCCCGGCGTGCAGGTACGTGTTGTACGGCGTTGTGATCCGCTCCTCCTGCGGCGTGACCGGTCCGCCATCCTTCCCGAGCGAGTAGAGGATCGTGGATGTCATGTCGAGCCGCATTCCGGCGGCGAGCCGGTTGAAGACGACCCTCGCCACCTCACCCAGGTACCGCGTGAAGTAGCCCTCCTTCTGCGCGATCGACGCGACGGTGACGAGCTGATAGGCGTTCAGGCCACCCACGGTCGTCGTGGGCTTCAGCCCCGCGGCCGTCGCCTCCGCGTCGAAGCGGGCCACCATCTGCTCCAGGAGCTCGTGACCGGTCTCGCCCGGCAGGATCCGGTAGGTCCCGGTACCGATCAGGCCCTCCAGCGGGCCGGTGGCGTCCGGCTGGAAGGGCGAGCGGACCCCGGCTTTGGCACCGGCGTCGGAGAACGCGCGGGTGAGGTTGCCCGGCAGCGAGGCGAGCTGGCCGGCGATCTCCGAGATGGTCATCCCCGGCACCACGGTCAGCTCGTAGACGTTCGGCCCGGCGTTGAGGGCCGCCGCCGCGGCGGAGAACGACAGGTTCCGGTGGAGCTGGTAGATCCCGGGTCCGACGATCGGGGCGCCGTGGATGAGCGACCAGATCCGGAAGGCGACGGCTGTCCCGACGACCTGGTGGCTCGCGAGCGCTGTCTCGATCGCCCCCAGCGACTCCCCGGCGTGCACGTGGACGAGGACCGTCTTGCCCGGTGCCCCGAACGGGTTCGCCTCCACCTCGTACCACGCGACGGTGCCGGCCAGGACGACGAGCACGAGGCCGAGCGCTGCGACCAACCGCCCGCGCCTGGTCAGGCGGCGGCGGCGTCTGGTGCCACGTCGTGCCGCGTGTCGCCCGCCGCCCGCCGCCCCCCAGCCGGCGGCATCCACCGCGGGGTCCTCGTCGACCCCCTCGTCCGCCGCGGGGTCCTGGTCGGCCCCGCCGGCGGCGGCACCCAGGTCGCCCCCGTCCTCCTCGTCGTCGTCGACCGCGGCGCGTGCGACCGGCGGCATGCCGTAGGGGGGCGTGTCGCCGGAGGAGTCGTCGTGGAGGCCGCTCGAGGGCGCCCGGCTCATCTCGTGTCGAGCCATGATTGCAGCAAGACCGTCGCCGCCGCGCTGTCGACCCGCAGCCGACGTTGGCGCCCGCGTGCGCCGGCCGACCCGAGCGCGGTCTCCGCGGCAACCGTCGTGAGCCGCTCGTCGAAGGTCTCGACGCTCACCCCACGACCCTCGAGCGACCTCGCGAGCTCGGCGGCCTCCTCCTCGGCGGCGCGGGCGGCCGGCCCGCGACTGCCGTCCAGCGAGAGCGGGAGGCCGACCACGACCACGTCGGCACCGACCTCGTCGACCACCTCGGCGATCGCGCGATGGTCGAGCTCCCGATCGTCCCGGCGCGCGATGTGGGGCCGGGGAAATGCGAGCGACCCCGATGCGTCGCTCACCGCGAGGCCGATGCGGCGCGACCCGAGATCGACGGCGACGGCCTTCGTCATCCGACGGCCACGATCTCAGCGGGGCGCGAGCAGGCGGCGGGCCTCGGCGAGTGCCTCGTCGAGACGAGACGCGTCACGCCCCCCCGCCACCGCGAGCACGGGGGATCCTCCCCCGCCTCCGCCGACGATCCCGGCGACCTGGCGTGCCACCTCCGTTGCGTTCGGCTCGCCGCCGGTCGCGACCGCGATCGCCACCCGCTCGCCGTCCGGCGAGCCGCCGAGCGCGACCGCGTCCACGGAGTGGCCACGCGCGACCTGCGCAAGGTTGCGCAGCTCGTCGGGGCTCCGGCCGTCGCGCCTCGCGACGACGACGCCTGCCTCCGCCGCTGCCGCGAGCTCGGCTGCCTCCCTCTCGAGGGCGGACGCCCGCAGTCGCGAGAGCGCGCGCTCTGCCTCCCTTTCGCGGTCGACGAGACGTTGGAGGGCGTCGACGAGACCGTCCGGCTCCACCTTGAGCAGGGCCGCGGCCTCCGACACCAGCCGGTCGCGCGCCCGGAGCCGTGCGACCGTCGCCGCCCCGGTGACCGCCTCGATCCGCCGGGTGTTGGACCCGATCGACCCCTCCGAGACGATGGCGATCGGGCCGATCATCCCGAGCGCGTCGACGTGGGTGCCCCCGCAGAATTCGAGCGAGTGCGGCCCCGCGCGCACGACGCGCACCACGTCGCCGTACTTGTCGCCGAAGAAGGCCACCGCCCCCATCTGCTCGGCCTCCGACTTGGCGACCTCCATGGTGACGACCTGGTCGTCGGTCAGCACGTCCTGGTTCGCCAGCTCCGTGACCGCGTCGAGCTCCTCTTGGGCGGGTGCGCCGCGATGGCTGAAGTCGAAACGGAGCCGGTCGGGCGCCACGAGGGAGCCTTGCTGGCGGACGTGCTCGCCGAGAACCTCCCGCAGCGCGGCGTGCAGCAGGTGCGTCCCGGTGTGGTTCCGCCGCGTCGCCTCGCGACGAGGTCCGTCGATGGTCGCGAGCGCGTCCTGGCCGGGGTAGATCTCGCCCGCGACCTTCGCCCGGTGCGCGGTGAGCCCGGGGAGCGCCGCCACCGTGTCGAACACCTCGGCGCGACCCGTCTCGGTGACGATCGTCCCGATGTCGCCGACCTGGCCGCCGCCCTCCGCGTAGAAGGGCGTGCGGTCCAAGAACAGCTCGACCGTCCCCGGCTCGGCGCCGGCCAGCACGCCGATCACCTGCACCGGGACGGCGTAGTGCTCGGGGCTGCGGCCCACGAACACGGTGGGGCCGCTCGAGTCCAAGAGCTCCCGGTACGCCGGCTCGTCGGCGCCTGCGGGCGCCTTCGCCGCCTGGCGGGAGCGGTGCCGCTGGTCCTCCATGTGCGCGTCGAACGCGGCCCGGTCGACGGTCATCCCGGCTTCGCGCGCGAGCTCCTCGGTGAGCTCGACGGGGAACCCGTGGGTGTCGTGGAGAAGGAACGCCGTCTCGCCCGGAAGCACCTCTGAGCCCTCGTCGCGCAGGTCCGCGAGCACACCCTCGAGCATCGTGAGGCCGGTGCGCAACGTGCGGTCGAACCCCGACTCCTCGCGTGCGAGCACGTCGGTCACGATCTCGATCTCCTCGCGCACGTTCGGGTACGCCGCGCCCATGACCTGGGCCGTCGTCTCCGCGAGCGACGGCGTGATGAGACCACGTGCCCCCGCGCGGCGCGCCGCCAGCACCGCACGTCGGATGATCCGCCTGAGCACGTAGCCGCGGCCGTCGTTCGACGGCAGGACCCCGTCGGCGACGAGCATCGTCATCGCCCTGCCGTGGTCCGCCATGACCCGGAGCGCGACGTCGTGTGCCTCTTCGCGGCCGTAACGCACACCCGTCAGCTCCTCGGCGGTCTCGACGAGCGGCGCGAGGACATCGGTGTCGAAGATCGAGTCGGTGCCCGCCAGGACCGGCAGGATGCGCTCGAGACCCGCGCCGGTGTCGATGTTCTTCTTCGGGAGCTCTGTCATGGAGCCGTCGGGGAACCGGTTGTACTGCATGAAGACCAGGTTCCAGATCTCGACGTAGCGCTCCGCGCCCCCGTGCGCGGGACCACCCGCCTCGCCGTACCGCTCACCCTTGTCGAAGTAGAGCTCCGAGCACGGCCCGCAGGGGCCGGTGTCGCCCATCTGCCAGAAGTTGTCCGCGCCCATGCGCTGGATCCGCGCGGCGGGGACCCCCACGGCGTCGGCCCAGATCTCGGCCGCCTCGTCGTCGCTGTAGTGGACGGTGACCCAGAGCCTGTCGGCGTCGATCCCGAGGACGTCGGTGACGAGCTCCCACGCGTAGGGCACCGCCCGTTCCTTGAAGTAGTCGCCGAAGCTGAAGTTGCCGAGCATCTCGAAGAAGGTGCAGTGACGGCGGGTGTGGCCGACGACGTCGATGTCGTTCGTCCGGAAGCACTTCTGCACGGTGGTGGCACGCGGCCAGGGCGCGGGCTCGTCGCCGACGAAGTACCGCCTGAAGGGCACCATCCCCGCGATGGTGAAGAGCACGGTCGGATCGTGCGGGATGAGGCTCGCGGAGGGGACCACCTCGTGGTCCCTCGCCGCGAAGAACCCGGTGAAGGCGGCCCGTAGCTCGTTGGCGTCCACGACGCCGAAGATTACCGGTGCTGCCGGCGTCCCCCTCGTGCCTGCGGCGCGGACGTGGCCGACCGGGGCGTGGCTGCGGGGGGGCCGGCGGGCGCGACCTCGCCCATCTGCCGCCAGAGGTCGGCCTCGTGGCGACGGCTCTCCGCGCGCGCGGCCTCCAGCGCGTCCATCACCCTGCCACCCATCCCCCTCGCCGCCCGCACCGCCTCGTTGCCGGCCACCGCCGGAGAGAGCACCTCCACCACGCGGCGCACCCGGCGGCGGACACGCTGCTCTGCCCAGAGGGTTCCACCGACGCCCAGGACGATCCCCGCGCCGAGCCACACCGGGCGGCGCATCAACGACGCGGGCCCACGAGCGTCCGGCGGGCGACCGGAAGCGACCTGGTCTCCAGGGCGAGGCCGTCGTCGTGCGGACCCCGCCCGCGAGCCCGGGGAGCCCGGGGCGCCCGGGCCTCGGGAGCGCGGAGGCGCCTCAGGCCCCCGACCGCACCGGCTCGCCAGGCGAGGACCTTCACGACGGGATTCGCCATTGCCCGCCTCGCCACCCGGGCGGCCTGGTCAACGGCCGCGGTCACCGCCTCGGTGTCGGCCAGGACCGCGTCCACACGCGCGATCTCGGTCGCCGCGTGGCCGGCCGCGGCGTGCGCCTCCTCGATGAGGGGAACGGCCTCGTGGCGCAGCGCCTCGATGCCCCGCTCGAGCCGGCGAACCTGGTTCACCAGCACGAACGCGGCGACGAGGGAGACGACGGCCCCCAGGCAGCCGACGCAGGCCGCGACCACCACGACGACGTCGGCGGTGCTCACCCCACGAGCGTACCCGTCGTCCGGTTCGGGGTGTCGACCCGCGCCATGGGCATGGATTGCCTCCTGCAATCGCCGCGAGGGAACGGCTAACGTTTGCGCGTGCAGCAAGTCTCCAGCGCGGAGGCACGAAATCGCGCGTTCTGGTCGGTTCCACCCCGTCTCGCCGGTCTCGTCGCCCTCACCAAGCCGCGGATCATCGAGCTGCTGCTGATCACCACCGTGCCGGCCATGTTCGTGGCCTCGCGCACGGTGCCCTCGTTCCGGCTGGTCGCCCTGACGGTGATCGGCGGCACGTGCGCCGCCGGGGGTGCGAACGCCTTCAATATGTTCTACGACCGCGACATCGACGCGGTCATGGACCGGACCCGGCGCCGCCCCCTCGTCTCGGGCACCGTCTCGCCGGGCGACGCGTTGGTGCTGTCGATCGTGCTCGAAGCGACGGCGTTCCTCCTCCTGTGGCTCACGGTAAACCTGCTCTCGGCCCTCCTCGCGCTCGGAGCGGCGCTCTTCTACGTGGTCGTGTACACGGTCTGGCTCAAGCGGCGGTACAGCAGCAACATCGTGATCGGCGGCGCGGCCGGTGCGGTGCCGGTCCTCGTCGGGTGGAGCGCGGTGACCGGCCACCTCGCCGCCCCCGCGTGGGTGATGTTCGGCATCGTCTTCGCATGGACGCCCCCGCACTTCTGGGCGTTGGCGATCCGCCACCGGGACGACTACTCGAGGGCCTCGGTGCCCATGCTCCCGTCGGTCACCGACACGGCACGGGTCGTGCGACAGATCCTCGCCTACACCGTCCTGGTCGCGGCCCTTTCGGTGCTGCTCGCCTTCGTCGCCGACCTCGGGTGGGTCTTCTTCGCCATCGCCGTCTGCCTGAACGCCGGCTTCTTCTACTACGCGCTCAGGCTCCGGGCCGACGCGACCCCGAAACGGGCGATGCGGCTGTTCGGCTACTCGATCACGTACCTCACCGCGCTCTTCGTCGCGATGGGCGTGGTCGCGCTCGTTCGGCACCCCTGATCGGCCATCATGGCCGACGTGGCGACCGAAACGGCCGGGGTGCCAGATCGGGACGACGCCCTGGTCGCGGCCACAGGCTCGGCCCCCGACGCGCACTCCCTCCCCGATGCAGGCTCTCCCCGGAACGGGACGGCGTCCGGGTCCGCGGCCGGGACGGGAACAGGGGCGGGGACCACGCCCGCGGCCCGGCCGGCGGGACCGGCGCCGACGATCGGGAGGTTGCAGATCCCGCGACGTGCCGTGAACGCGTTCGTGGCGGCGATCCTCGGGCTCGTGCTGCTCACCGTGTTGATCAACCGGTTCGCGGGCTCGGCGGCGGAAACAGCGGCGACGACCACGACGCCCACGACCGTGGTCCACCAAGTGGTGGGGGGCATCGCCGCACCCCCGGCACAGTCGCAGCTCTACGCGCCGTTGAGCGACCTGCTCGACCTCACCACCCTGCAGGGCCAGCGCGCCGCGGGGTTCTCCCTCACCGATGCCGCGACCGGACGGACCGTGACGCTCGCGTCGCTGCGCGGCCACGTCGTGGTCCTGACCTTTTTGAACGCCAATTGCAGGGATCTCTGCCCGGTCCTCGCAGCCGAGCTCCACAAGGCGGCGGCCGAGCTCCCGAGGACCTCGGTGCCGGTCTCGTTCGTGACCGTGAACACGGACCCCCTGGAGACCGCGCCCAAGGGGGCGGCGATCCTCCACCAGCCGTTCCTCGCTTCCCTGCCGGGATGGGTGTTCCTCACCGGGTCCTTGCACGCGCTGAACCGCGTCTGGAAGGACTACGGCATCTCCATCACCGCGGACGCCGCGACCGGGGTCGTCTCCCACAACGAGCTGCTGTACTTCATCACCGCGAAGGGCGACCTCGCGTGGAGCGCCCTCCCCTTCGCCGACGAGGCGAACGACGGCTCGTACTCCCTGCCCGAGTCCGAGATTGACCGGTTCGCTGCGGGGATCGCCCACTACACCGAGGAGCTGGCGAAGTGAGCGTGCCCCCGGACGGGGCCCCGGTGGCACCGACATCGGCCGGGGGCAACGGCCACGGGCCGTTCACAGGGCCGTTCACAGGCCCGTTCGGCGGCCCGTTCACACGGCCTCCGAGACGGCACCGTCCCTGGTACCGGCGCTGGGCCATCTGGGCCGTGATCGTGGCGGTGATCGCCGGCGCCACGGTCGTGAGCGACCTGCCACAACCCCAGAGCCTCCGGCAACAGGCGACAGTTGCCGCAGGTGTCGTCAAGGAGATCGCGACAGGAGTGCACCCCTGCGCCTACGCCGTGAGCCAATCGTTCTCGATCTACCGCGGCTACACGGACGGCACCTTCCCGAAGGCGGACCGCGGGCTCGTCCCCCAGTACCTCAGCGAGGACCAGCAAGCGTGCAGCTTCGAGAACACAGCCATCTTCGGCATGTCGACAATCACAGTGCCGAGCTCTCCGGCCGGCGTGCACCTGAGCGCGCTCGTCGACACCGCGCTCGAGTGGTCCACCTCCGACGCGAACGGCGCGATCGTGGCCATCCGGACCCTCGTCGACCACCCCACGAACCCGAAGGCGCTCAAGGAGCTCGCGTCCCGAGAGCGGAGCCTCGCCTCCGACCACTCGCGCGCCAGACGAGAGCTCCGGGCGGCCGAGCGTGACCTCGGCGGGGCGCAGCTGCCCGGCGTCGGCCTCCCGACACTGCCGGTCTCCTCCCGCGCGACCTCCTGAAAGCCCGTCCCCTTCAGTCGGGCTTCCCCCACCAACGCTCTCTGCGGACCATCGCCCGGAGCTCTGCGTCGGGATCCTCCCCGTTACGGAGCCACATGAGGATCTGGACGAACACGAGGGGAACGAAGGCTGCCGCTGCGCCGAACCAGAGGGCTCCGGTGGAGAGCTCCTGGTCGGCGGCGGCGCTGAGCCCGCCGGTGGTGTGGTGGAACGCCACGTACCACGACGTGCCCGAGAAGCCGACCGCGTAGGCCATCACCCACACCGACCACATGGTCACGGCGCCGACCACCGCACGCCACGGCGAAGAGAGCCTCGGCTCGAGCGGAGGGCAGCGGACGAGTTCGAGCCACACGGCGACGCCGCCGGCGACGAGCGAGACGACCTGGACGACGAGCAGCCAGCGATGCCGCTCCAACGCGTCCATGAGCGGTGGCGTCCGCCAGACGATGAGGAGCGCGACATCGGCTGCGGCGAACCCGAAGGCACGCCACGCCGAGGGGTGCCGGCGCCGCCGTTCGCTCAGGCGGAACGCGCGGTCCCGGAGGCGGGCACCCGGTACGCCACCGACGAACGCGAGCGGCCAGGAGAGCACGAGCAGCGCCGGCAGCGCGAACGCGGCGACGTCGAACTGGAGGGTCTCCACGAATTCGTAGCGGTGCGCCTCCGCGAGGACCGGTGGGACCAAGATGAGCACCAACACCGCGAGCGCGCCCACGAGCAGGAGCGGCCTCGTACGCCGCAGGTCGGGCGAAGGCGGGGAGGTTAGGGGTTCGGTCGCCGCTGGAAGAACAGCCACAGGAGACCGACGAGGAACGTGCCGAGCGGAATGGCGATCGTGAGGGCCTGCGCCCCGAAGTAGATGTCGGTTCCCGTCAACGAAGCTCCTCGATTCGCTCTCGGTCTACGCGGTCGCCAGCCTAGATCGCCACGTAGAAGAAGACCCAGAAGAAAACCCCGATAAGGGCGATGAACACCCAGAAGTGCGCGGACGACACGATGTTGATCCGGGTGCTGCGCGGCGTGAGCACCTCGTAGCGGTCCCCGCCCTCGTCGGCGTGCGCCCTGCGGAGCCGGAGGTGGCGGGCCAGCAGCGTCTCGGTCCAGTAGCTGCCCGACACGAGGAGCACGCAGTTTATGACCGACCACCCGATGAACACCGACGCGTAGCCGCTCGAGCCTGGGAAGAACGACAGCCGGGTGAACTCCCAACACTGGAGGCCGAGCGCGATCAGCCCCCCGAGGAGGACCGTCCAGCCGGCCACCTCCCAGTCGAGCAGGCCGCCGCGCCGCAGGCGCCGGATCCCGTAGATGTTGATCGCAGCGGCCGCCACGGTGAACGCCATGATGGCCGAGCCGATGTCGGCCGGGGCGGACACGCCGTGAGGCCGCCACAGGTGGTCGCTGTTGGCGGAGCGCAGGTAGAAGTAGGCGAAGGCGAGCGCGGCGCACGCGAAGGCGTAGATGGCGATCAGGAGCCGGCTGCCGGTCCAGAGTGCTCCCTCGTGGGCGCGAACCTCGTAGGCCGCCTCCTCGGGCGTCCCCATCCCTTGGAGCGAGTGCGGGCTCGGGGTGATCTCGGTCATGGTCTCCTCGTCGTCACGCTACTGCTGCGCCCGGCGTCAGTCCGAGCCGTCCTGCGTCCCGGCGCTGGAGCCCCCGCTGGAAGCACCGCCCGTTCCTGCACCGGCCATCGCGGCCGCCGCGACGCCGTTGCCGGCCGCCTCCGCGAAGTTGTCGGGGGCGAGGTCGGCCACCGGGACAGGGACCGGCTCCGAGTAGTGGTAGGGGTCGGCCAGGACCACGGGGATGCGCTCGAAGTTGTACCAGGGCGGCGGGCTCTCCGTCTGCCACTCGAGGCCGTTCGAGTCCCACGGGTTCGCGGGAGCCGTCTTCGGGTCGATCCAGATGGACCACACGAAGTTCACGACGAACACGACGAAGGAGGCGCCGAGCAGGTAGGCGGACACCGACGCGAAGTCGTTCAGCGTCTGCAGCCTCACCGCGTACTCGAAGACGCGTCGCGGCTGATCGAAGAGCCCGACGAGGAAGAGCGGGAAGAAGGTCAGGTTGAAGAAGACGAACATCATCCAGAAGTGGATCTGTCCGAGCCGCTTGTTCAGCGTCTTGCCGAGCACCTTGGGCGTCCAGTAGTAGACGCCCCCGAAGAAGGCGAAGACCAGACCGCCCAGGATCGTGTAGTGGAAGTGCGAGAGCACGAAGAACCCGCCGTGGAGGGTCACGTTCACGGGCACGTCCGACAGGAAGACCCCGGTGATGCCGCCGATCAGGAAGTTGAAGTAGAACGCCAGACAGAAGAGCATCGGGACTTCGAAGCGCATCTTCGACTTGTAGATGGTCCCCAACCCGATGAGGAAGACGAACCCGGTCGGGATCGAGATGAGCTCGGTGGTCAGCATGAAGAGCGGCCGCATGTCCGGGTTGATCCCGCTCTGGAACAGGTGGTGCTGCCAGACGAAGTAGGACAGCAGGCCGACCCCGACCAACCCGGCCGCGCCGACCCGGTAGGCGAAGAGCGGTTTTCGGCAGAACACGGGGAGCAGCTCCGCCACGATGCCGAAGCCCGGCAGAGCCATGATGTACACCTCGGGGTGGCCGAAGAACCAGAAGAGGTTCTGCCACAGGTACGAGCTTCCGCCGTGCACGTTCAGGAAGAACGCCGTCGGCACCGTGCGGTCCAGGAGGCCGGCGACGCACGCGATGGTGAGGGTCGGGCTCGCGGTCGCGAGCAGGACGCTGGTGATGAGGACCGACCACACGAAGATCGACATCCGTCCCCAGGTCAACCCTGGCGCGCGGTAGTTGATGATGGTCGCGATCTGGTTGAAGCCGGCGAGGATCATGCCGAGCGAGATGACGAGGAACCCGACGAGGTACGAGTCCATCCCGACGCCGGCCTGGTTCTGCAAGGGCGCGTAACCCGTCCAGCCGGTGGGGAACCCGCCGAGTGGGAGCGCGGTCAGGATGACGAAGTAGCCGGCCGTGAAGAGCCAGAAGGAGGCCGCCTCGATGCGCGGGAACGCCATGCGTCTCGACCCGATCATGAGCGGGATCAGGTAGTTCCCGAGCGGCCCGACGACGAGCGACGACGCCATCATCATCATGATCGTCCCGTGCTCGCCGACGATCGAGATGTAGGTGCCCGGACCGATGATGTGTGTCGTGGGTGTGAGCAGCTCGGTCCGGATGGCCATCGCCAGCAGGCCGCCCGTGAAGAAGAAGAGCAGCACCATGATCAGGTACTGCTTGCCGACGACCTTGTGTGTCAGGCTGAAGCGGAAGTACTTCGTCCAGTCGGTCCTCTCCTGGGGCACCGTGTCGCGCCCGATGAGCTTGGCGAGCGGGTAGTTGAGCGCGCCGATGCCGAGCAGCCACCCGACGACACCGAAGAGCAGGCCCAGGACGATGGCGGCGTCGTTCTCCGCCGCTGTCGTCACCCAGACCCTTCCGGAGCTGATCACGTTGCCGATCCAGTGGCCGAACGCGTACCCGGCCACCATGAGGATCAGTGCGGTCACCAGGTTCTGGCTCAGCCAGGCAGGCCGTCGGCTGAGGAGGCCGCTCGCCGGCGGCTGCACCTCTCCGACGCCGACCGCCGGCGTCACGTCCACGCTCATCGGTGCGGCCTCCTCTGGTCTGCGCGCGGCGTCATGTCCCTGTTGTCGGTGTCGCTGTGGACGTCAGGCTGCTCCTCACGAGCTTCCTCGCCGGTGTGGCGCCGTAGTGCTGCTCGGGGCTGAACGGCGACTGGCCGCTTGTGTTGACCCCTGTGGCCCCTGTCGCGCCGTTGGCTGTCGGCGAGTACGTCCAGGCGAACGGCGGGAGGTACTTCGTGTTCACCGCCTGCTTCTTCTCCGTGGTGGTCGCCCAGTGGTCGAACGCGCTCTTGGAGAGCACCTTGCCGTAGTCGAACATCGCGCCGTGCCAGATGCCGCACAGCTCCGAGCAGCGCACTGTGAACGTGCCGGTCTGGCGGGTCTTGGTGTAGGCGACGTCGTCGAGCTGCGGGTTGGCGTCCACCTTCACCCCGATCTGGTAGGCCCAGAAGCTGTGGATCACGTCCAGCGAGGTGACGTGGAACGCGATCCAGGTGTTGTTCGGCAGCACGAGTGTGTTGGTCTGCATGCCTCCGTAGGAGGGGTAGCGGTAGGTGAACTTCCACTGCTGGGCGATGACCTGGACGACCAGCATGTGCTTTGCCGTCGGCTTCCAGATGGGGTTCGGACCCTCGGCCCCGCCCGCGCCCGCGGGCACGATCAGCTCGACGGTGCCGAACACGAAGGCCGCGAGCACGACGACCGTGGTGATGGCGATCCACCAGAACTGCACCTTGAAGTTGCTGCGTGCCGCGGGCCCGCCGACCGGCTCCGGCGCGTCCGCACGCGACGCCCGCCACGTCCAGACCGCGTAGGCCAGGTACACCCAGACCGCGAGCACCACCGGCGCCGCGGCGAGGAACAGCACGTTGAAGTCGAACTGTGCCCCCACCGCGGACGTGCTCATGTCGCCCGGAGGGACGTGCGGCCCGACGACGAACCACCAGATGAGGTCGCACGCCAACGCCAGCGCCAGCCAGATGGGGATCATCCTGCGGAAGTGGTGGGGCTGCCCCCCTGCAGGCGGCGTCCTGCCTGGACCGGGCGGTTGCGCGCCCGCGCCGGACTGCGGTTGGAACCCCGTGTCTTCGCTCACGCCCTCACCTCGAGGAAGCCGCCCATGTAGCCGAGGGTCTGCATCGCGCCGCCGTTCCCGGCGTAACGGCCGCCCCCGCAGGGGATGAAGCACTGGAAGCGGTAGTTGCCCACGCCCGGCGTCGTGAAGGCGAACGTGGTCTTCGTGTGCAGTTGGGTGGCCGGGTCGCACGGCCCGTATGTGCAGAAGGTCTTCTTGCTTGTGTCATTCCCCTCGAGTGGCACGTTGATGCCGAGCGACGGGACCGTGAAGGTGTGCCCGACGCCCTGGCCGTTGGGCGTGTCGTAGGAGTTGAGGACCTTGAAGGTCTTCCCGTTCAGCTTGGCGTCGTTGCCGATGGTCCCGGTCACCATTCCGAAGTGCTGGTTCCGCAGGGGGCTCCCGGAGTCGAACTGGTAAATGGTGACGTCGATCCTCGAGTGGGCCGGAAGGTACACGAGCGTCGTGTGGGTCCACGCGTGCGTCTTCGGTGTGCGGATCCGGTACGAGACCCATGTGGGGTGGGCCGCTCCGCCTGTGGCCGAGCCCACGACGCCGTCGGTCTGCATGACGAGGTGGACCGTGGCCCCGGGCGGTTGCGAGTCGAGGTAGCTCACGGTCGGCGGCGAGGTGGCGATGTACGCCATCGCGGTGAACACCACGAGGACCACCGCGCAAGCGAACAAGCCGAGCACGATGGCGATCCGCCATGATCGGGACACGTCCCCCGCTCCCTCCTCACAACCGATTGCGTCAGGGCCGGACCTACCTTACGGCAGCAGGTTGCCAGGGTCAACCATTAGGGTGGGGTATTGAATATTGCAGGTCTCATGTCGACGAGCCGTACTCGATCGGCACGTCGAACCGCTGCGTGGTGCGGCGCCACGGCCCGTCTCCCGTCCGCCGCCACACGTCCACGGTGCTGCCGGAGACCGAGAGCGCGCTGAGGCCCCCCGGACCGCCCGCGCGCGCGGTCGCCCCGGACGACGTCACGGCACGGGGCGCGCGCGTCACGACCGCGGTCCCCGACGGCGGCGCACCGAGAGACCGCCAGCCCGTCCCGGGGCCCCCGATCCACAGGACGTCTTGCGCGTGGAACCCCCGGCCGGTCACCACGACGAGGGACGTGCCCATCGACGTGGTGGAGAGGACCGCGCCGTCCAGGTCCACCGGGGACGACGCCGTCCAGCTCCCCGACGGAGCGGTGCGCCACAGCACAACCAGCGACGCGCGGCCCGCACGGCGCGCCTCGAGGAGCGCCGATGTCCCCGACGCACCGCTCTCGAGGCGGAGCACCGTGAAGGTCGACCGCGCGCCGTCGCGGACGCGGACCGGTGTCAGGACCCACCGTCCCGACGACCGGTGGAAGAGCCCGACCACACCGGTCGACGCGCACGCGGCACCCAGCTCCGGCGACGCCGCGGCACCGCCGGCGTCGGCGACGGCGGTGAGCGCGTCCGGCCCGCAGCGGCGGCCCGCCGCCGTCGCCTCGAGCGCGTGACGGGTGACCAGCGGTTCCCAGGCTGTGAGCGAGCCGCGCGAGCGGAGGAGGGTCCCCCCTTTCGAGCGCACGAGGGCGAAGACCTCCCCGGCCGTTCCGCCGGCGACCCCGTCGGCGACCGGCGACAGCGCAGCGGGGAGGATCCCGGCGGACCACTTCTTGCCGTCGTCGCTCGTCCGGGCGATCGGCGAGTAGGTGAGGTTCTCGCTGGCCTGGAAGCCGGCCGTGACGACGCCCGGGCCCCCGGTGCCACTCGGCACGCCGTCGGCCGAGAAGCCGCCGTTCGACGCGACGCCCGGCGGGGTGACGAGTGTCCAACGCGCCGTGCCGACAGGTCGGAAGAGGACCTGCCAGAACGTGTTCGACGGCTGGTCGAGGTGGCCCATGGCGACGACGGCCCATGTGCCCGCCGCGGTGGCCCAGCTCTGCTCGAGCCCGGCGGTCGCCGGTCCGGCCGCGCGGGGGGTGGCCGAGGCGGGCCCGGCGCCCCACGCGGTCGTGCACGCCCAGACGCACGCCGCGAGCGCGACACCGAGGAGGGGCGCGGCGCCTCCGAACGCTCGTGGGCCTCGACCCTCTCGCACGGTCCCCCGCGCCCTCCCTCGCCTCTGACGCTCCCCCCCGGGGCGCCGGCGGGCGGCCCGGTCGAGGCGCGTCACCGGGGCAGCACGGCGCGGACCTCGTCGGCGAGGAGCGTCGACAACGACGACTGTGCGCTCGGCGTTGTGCCGGGCTGCGCCCCGAGCACCGCGCGCATACGTCCGCTCGCGTCGATGACGAACGCCGTCTCCGAGTGGGCCACCATGGCACCAGCCGGCGAGATGTCGACCTGGATGCCGTAGGCGTTCCAGACCCGGGTGAGCGCCTGGAGCGAGCCGGTGAGATAGAGCCAGTTGCCCACGTCCGTCAGGTGCTCCTGTCGGTCGAAGGCGTCGACGGCGACCACGGAACGGTAGATCGGGTTCGCGACCACGGCGACGAAGTCGACGTGCGACGCGTCCGCGCCGAGCATCCGGTCGGCTTCGTGGAAGCTCTGCGCGATCAACGGGCAGTCCGAGGTGCACACCGGGTCGAGGAAGGTGAGGGCGACCACCTTTCCCCGGAGGCTGGCGAGCGAGACCGGCTTCCCGGACTGGTCGACGAGGCTGAACCCGGGCGCGGGATGGGAAATGAGGTCGGGGTTGCCGTTGACCGCCTCGGTCACGATCGGGTCCGCGTGCGGGTTCGTCGAGGCCGCCGCCATGGGCACCGCGCCCAGGAGCCCGACCGCGACCGCGAGCGTGAACCCCGCCGCGCGCGCGAGCACTGCGGGGTCGAGGAGCTGCCAGCGACGCGCCGCCGGAGCCTGCGCCACCGCCCGCACCGGGACGAACACCGGCTCGGTCACCTCGGTCGGGGACCTGAGGAAGGCGAGCAGGCCGCCCCCGAGCAGCAGCAGGGTCGGCACCATCGAGTTCGGGTCGGTGCCCACGCCCCCGAGGAAGCCGAAGTCCTGCACGAGGACCCAGGTGGCGAGGCAGAGGGGCACCGCGGCGGCCGCCCCGGCGAGCACGAGACGGCGCCGGCCGCTGCACAGGGCCGCGCCGACGGAGGCGAGGGCGATCACGAGGAACAGGTTCACGCCCCATCCGTGCGCGCCGTCGAAGGCGGCGAACGCCGAGAGCCACGAAGAGAGCACGTGCGGCTGGGGCGTCTTCGCCATTGTCGTCGCCATCGCCTCGACCGGTCCGGCGTGGGCGCCGGTCCCGCCCTGCCACGTGCCGCGTCCGGGCCACGCCTGGAGGAGGGCCATGCCGAGGAAGAACAGGCCGATCCCCGCAGTCACGTACCTGCCGAGGCGCGGGCCGCGCCACGCGCGCTCGGGGAGCGCGACGAGCCCGCCCGCGACCATGTAGATCAGCACCGCGCCGGGCGCCCCGAACGCCCACTCGAGCCCGGGGGCGAAGATGCCGCCGAACGCCTCGCCGAAGACCCAGACGACGAGCCCCCACGCCACGCTCGCCACGCCCGCCGCGCGCGACCACCGGCCTCGTGGGGCGAGCAGGAGCGCGAGCCCGACGCCGATCTGGATCCACACGGCAGAGGCCGCAGCTTCGATCGGGTGGTTGCCCCAGATGGTCATGCCGCTGTTCACCAGGTGGAGGACCCACGCGGGCGACCCCACGGCCGCCGGGCGCACCACGCCTGTGGGCATCCCGAGCGGCATCGCGCTCTGGGCCTGGAGCAGACCGTCGAGGATCCAGACCAGCCCGAAGGCGACACGGAGGAACCGCCGCCCGGTCGGCTCCGCGGTCTGCGCGGCCACCGCTCCGGGGCCGGCGCCGAGCCCCGCGGCTCCCGAAGGGGCCGAACCTGCGCCCGCCCCCTGGAAACGACGGTGCTGGAGGGTGACCGCGACGTTCCAGGCGATCGCCAGGACGGCGGCGACCGCGAGCACCACGAGCAGCTGGTGGACGAGCGCCGAGTGGAACGCGGAGACGATGACCGGGTTGTTCACCTGCAGCGGGTGGGACATCCCCCCCATCGGTCAACGCCTCCGCTGCGTCGCAGCTGGAACGTTCGGCAGGGTCATGCGCGGCCGATGCTAAACCGCGCCCGGAACCTCCCCGGCGCGGCCCGTTCCGGCCCCGCCCCCGGTCTCGGGCTGTCCGGGCTCCACGACCTCCTCCGGCTCTTGCAGGACGCGATCGTCGGTCCCGCGCCGTCGCCGCAGCCGGGCGGCGACGCCACGCTCCTCGCCGTGGTCGGAGGGCTCGTAGTAGACGTGGCCCTCGAGGGCCGATGGCCGGTACTGCTGGGCCACCCAGCCTTCGGCCACGTCGTGCGGGTAGCGGTAGCCGGCGCCGTGACCGATGCGCTCGGCGGCCCGGTAGTGGGTGTCGCGCAGGTGCGACGGCACCTCCGCCGGGGCGTCGCCCCGCACGTCGTCGCGGGCCCGGCCGAGCGCGACGGTGACCCTGTTCGACTTCGGCGCGCAGGCGAGGTAGACGACCGCGTGGGCGAGGTTCAGCGCCGCCTCGGGGAGCCCCACCATCTCCACGGCGCGTGCCGCGGCGTCGGCGACGACGAGCGCGTGGGGATCGGCCATGCCGACGTCCTCGCTCGCGAGGATGACGAGCCGCCGCGCGACGAACCGCGCGTCCTCACCGGCCTCGAGCATGCGTGCCATCCAGTACAGGCCCGCGTCGGGGTCCGAGCCGCGGACGGACTTGATGAACGCGCTCACCTGGTCGTAGTGCTCGTCCACCCCCTGGTGGTAGAGGCGTCCTGCGCGGGCGCGCACGACGTCGTCGACGGTGAGGACGATCTCACCGACGTCGGAGGAGGCCGTGCGGGAGGCGGCGAGCGCAACGGCGACCTCGAGCGTCGTGAGGGCCGCGCGCGCGTCCCCCTCGGCGGCGCC
>JASHYA010000271.1 GCA_030043315.1 Acidimicrobiales bacterium | reverse complement strand
AACCGCACGGCCGCTGCTTTTGACCGAGAGCCCGACCACACTCGGCACACCGCTCGTCAGCTTCTTGAAGACGACAGGCCACACAGGGATCGCAAAGACACCCGCAAAGACCATCACCTCCCTCACGGTCTTGGGCGGACCACTCGCGGTGAGCACAGCAGAGGTCAGTGCCATCGAGACAGACCTCGCGCACTGAGTGATCGAGCCGAAGGCGAGCCAGCGCGGGACGGGCACGACCGGGTGCGACGTTCGTTGCGGCCCCGGCCGCCGGACGGCGCACCGGTCGGGGATCGGCCGGCGCGGTGCCGCGTCGTGCGCGGCGGCTTACGGGGGCTGCCGCGCCGAGCCGGGGGCCGCAAACGCAGCTCCGTCCCGACACCCGGCTGCCGCCTCGCCGAGGCCGTTCAAGCGGCGCTCTGTCGGGATATCCGCACATGATGGTGGTGTCGGGATATCCCGAAACTGCTACAATGTCTGGATATGTCGACAGATCACGCGGCATCCGGTCGTCGCTACCGCATCTACAGCGCGGCCTCGCTGGGTGACGCTCTCCGCCACTACCGGGCCGAAGCCGGACTGACTCAGGCACAGCTGGCCGAGGCAACGGGGCTACAGCGGAGCTATCTGTCCGAATTGGAATGCGGCAAGGAGACCGAGCAGCTGACCAGGATCCTCCGTCTGCTCCGCCACCTCGGCGTGCGGATGACGTTGGACAAGGCTGACTGGTAGTGACCGACGGGTTGTCCGTCTGGCTCTACGGGGACCACGTCGCCTCCATCGAACGCGACCGCCGCGGGCCGAGGCTGACGTACACGGACACGGCGCTCGAACGGTATCCGCTCGGTACGCCCCTCCTGACGCTCTCCCTTCCAGTGGCCACGCGCACCTACCCCCAGGGGATGGTGCGATCGTTCCTCGACGGCCTGCTCCCAGAGGGAGAGGCCAGGAGGGCCATCGCCCGCCATGTCGGCGAGTCGCCGAGCGACACCTACGGACTGATCCGGGCCTTGGGCCGGGACTGCGCGGGCGCCGTTGTGATCCAGCCGGCAGACGATCCGCCTCCCCCGTCGGCCACGACGTCGACGGCGCAGCCACTGACGACCGAGGAGATCGAATCGCTCGTGCGCGAGCTCCGGAGTGCGCCGCTCGGCGCTGGGGGACGTGTGCGGATCTCACTGGCCGGCGTGCAGGAGAAGCTGGTCCTCACCCGCATGCCCGATGGACGGTGGGGCCGACCGATCGACGGAACGCCGTCGACGCACATTCTCAAGCCTGAGGTCGCTGCGTACCCGATGACCGTGGAGAACGAAGCGTTCTGCATGCGGGTCGCCAAGCACCTCGGCCTCCCGGTCGCCGAGGTCGACACGACCGTGATCGCCGGCCGCAAGCTCCTCGTGGTCGAACGGTACGACCGAGAGGTGGCCGCCGACGGCACGGTGCAGCGGATCCATCAGGAGGACCTCTGCCAGGCGCTCGGCTTCCCGCCCGAGACGAAGTACGAGGAGGATGGCGGGCCGTCCTTGTCGCGAATCGCCGGCATCCTCGCGACGGTGGCGATCCCTGGATCATTGGAGCGCCTGCTCGGCGCGGTCGTCCTGAACAGCCTCCTGGGGAACGGGGACGCACATGCGAAGAACTTCTCACTCCTCCACGACCGTTCTGGCGCCCTTCGACTGAGTCCCCTCTACGATCTCCTCTCCACCCTGTACTACGGGGACGAGCACCTGGCGATGTACATGGACGGCGTGCACCGCACGAGTCGAGTGAGGAGCGATCGCATCCTGGCAGAAGCGACGAGGTGGGGGATAGGGAGAACTGTCGCCTCCGGGGTGATCGATGGCCTCCTGTCACGAGCGGGCGACGCGGTCGTCGCTGCCCGGGACGAGACCCCAGGCGTCCCGGACGGGCTGGTCGCAACGGTCACGGAGCAGCTCGAGCGAGTGGCGACCTGAGCGTAGGAGCTCGGCGGCTCGAGCTCCCGACCAAAGAGTTGCTGCGCCTCGCGCTCGAAGGGAAGATCCGCTACGTGATGGTCCGGGGCATGGTGCCCAACCCTGGCCTGCGGGTGAAGTGTTGTGTGGCGGATGTGCGTACAATAGGGTCATGTCTGCCCCGGCCGAGACTCGCCATGAACGGCTCCACGTGCGCCTGTCAGCGACCGACGACGCTCTGATCCGAGCGGCCGCCCAGGCGGCCAACCTGTCACTCACCGAGTTCGTCCTGCGGGCGGCTCGTGCCTCGGCCGCCCACACGCTGGCCGAGCGTGACCACGTCGTGCTCGATTCAGAGACCTGGGACCGACTCGATGCCCGCGTCGGGCGGCGAGGGAAGCGCAACGCCAGAGTGGCCGACCTGTTCGCACGACCGGCTCCATCCAAGGATTGACCCCGTTCGGGCCCATCGAACCTCTCGGGGAGGGCCACGAGGTCGACGGCTTCGACTCCGGCGAGGGCTCCCTCGACGAGTGGCTGGTCCAGCGAGCCAGGGCGAACCAGGCCGCCGGCTTCTCCCGGACCTACGTCGTCGCCGAGGACCAGCGCGTCGTGGCGTTCCACGCCGTGTCGAGCTTTGCAATCCTTCGAGCCGACGCGACGGGTCGGGCACGACGCCAGTCGCCGCCACAGATCCCGGCTGTGCTGCTGGGCCGGCTCGCCGTGGACCGGCGCCTCCAGGGGCACGGGCTCGGGGCTGCGCTCCTCCGCCACGCCATGGAGCTGACGGTCGTCGCTGCTGACGCGGTGGGGATCAGGCTGTTGGTGGTGAACGCGCTCGACGAGGAGGCTGCCGGGTTCTACCGGCACTTCGGGCTGGAACCGTCGCCGACGAACCCGCTCGACCTGATGGTCACGGTCAACGATCTGAGGGAGTCGCTGCCTCCGGGTCCCTGAGATCGAGACGAGTCCCGGGCTGCTCACGGTCGACCTACGGCGTCGTGACGGGTGCAACCGGGTGCCCGTCCACACAGAGTGACGACCACGAAGACAACGGCCTCGTGACCACGGAGCCAATCGAGGCGACCGGCCGGCAGGAGGACCCGCGACAACCTCGAGTGCAGTCGCCATCGGTTGATGGACCCAAGGCGTTCTGCTATGCAGGATGCAGATTCTCTCTGTCGCCGAGGGCCGGATCGGCGCGATCGACCCACGGAGGGAGAGGGCCGATGCCTGGAACCAGAGGGCTCGTGCGGGCGGTGCTCGGGGCGGTGCTGGTCGTGGGGTCGCTGACCGGGGTGGTGCTCGTCTCGGAAGGGTCGGCCGTGGCGGCGCCGCCGACCACGATCACCCTGTACGTGGC
The DNA here is from genome assembly GCA_030043315.1 of Acidimicrobiales bacterium. Lineage (GTDB taxonomy): Bacteria > Actinomycetota > Acidimicrobiia > Acidimicrobiales > RAAP-2 > JAJYVT01. Next base: position 3,578 of record JASHYA010000271.1, on the reverse strand, counting down.
TCCCGCCGGGACCGCATCCACGGGTTGCACATCCTCGACGAACGCGTGCGAGACCATCCAAGAGGGCGTCACAGCGGCCGAGTTGCTGACCACAGACGCCGTCACGATCACAGTGGCGGCGGGCGCCTACACAGGCGGGATCACCGTCTCTGCGGGAACACTCTCCTCGCTCACGATAACGGGTGCCGGGGCGTCGTCGACCACGGTCAGCGGAGGAGCGGTGGAGGAGGACTTCACAGTGAGCACCGGCAACGTCACCCTGCGGGACCTTGCGATCGAGACAGGCTCCAACGGCGTCTCGGTCGGCACCGGCAGCACCGTCACCATGACCGACGACACCTTCTGGAAAGACGAGGGCTTCTATGGAGGCGGCGTCTTCAACGACGGCAACGCCATCATGACCGACGACACCTTCTCGACAGACTCGGCGACAGGCGAAGTGTCTGGACCCAATGGCGGCGGCGGCGGCGTCGCCAACTACACAACAAGCACGGCCACCATGACCGACGACACCTTCTCGAAAGACAAGGGGCACCTTGGAGGCGGCATCCGCAATTTCACAACAAGCACCGCCACAATGACCGACGACACCTTCTCGACAGACTCGGCGACATACGGCGGCGGCATCTTCAGCAGGAGCAGCACCATCACGCTGACACATGTCACACTTACCAAGGACACGGCGCACGAGTACGGCGGTGGCGTCTTCAACACAAGGGACGACAGAGCGGTCCTCGATCATGTCGCACTTTCGACAGACACAGCGTACGTGGAGGGTGGCGGCATCGCCAATTCCACAGGCAGCACAGCCAAGCTGACCGACGTCACCTTCTCGGCAGACTCGGCAAGGTACGGCGGCGGGTTCTACAACGACGACAGCACAGCCACGATGACCAACATCACGCTTGCGAACGACTCGGCGACATACGGCGGCGGCGTGGCGAACATGGCAACAGGCAACAGTGCGGCCACCGTCACGATGACGGACGACACCTTCTCGGGTGACACGGCGGGGAGCGCGGGCGGCGCGGTCTTCAATGTTGCGACAACAGCCACGGCCACGGTCACGGCCACGATGACCGCCTCCATCGCCGGCAGCTCGTCGTGTGTCAATGAGGGAACGGCATCGGGCACCTACGACGTGGTGACGACAGCGACATGCAACTTCAGGTCGACGGGCGACGAGACGGTGACCGCCTCGGAGCTCGGCCTTGCGACGCATCTCGCCGCCAACGGATCGACCGGACCGCAGACCCTCGCCATCGGCCCGACGAGCGCGGCGTTCGAGCTCGTGCCCAAGGCAGCCTGCACGGTGACCACCGACGAGCGGGGCGACCCACGTCCGGGGTTCGCGGGGGAGAACTGCGACGCGGGCGCCTACGAGTACCAACGCCCTCCGGCGCCTGTCGTCACATCTGTGACTGTCCCAGGCGCCCCCACGCTCACGAGCGCGATGCCGAGCACAGGGAGCGTCGAGCTGGCCTGGACCGCGCCTGCGACAACCGGCGGCAGCGCGATCACGGGCTACGAGGTGTGCTACTCGGCGACAACGTCCGGGGTGGCCGCGTGCTCGACGCACGAGACAACGGCGGCGGTGACCTCTGCGACGGTGACCGGCCTCACCAATGGCACGACCTACTCGTTTGCGGTCAAGGCCGAGAACGCGAAGGGGTACGGGCCACTCTCGAAGTCGAAGACAGCCACCCCGGCGCCCCCGACGGCGGTCACCAGGGTCGCAGGCGCCACAGCCGACGGGACCGCGGCCGCAGAGCTCACCCGGGCGTACCCCTCCACAAAGGACTCGTGCCCGGCCTCCCGTGCGGTGGTGCTGGCCACGACACAGACCTACGACGACGCGCTGTCGAGCCAGTTCCTGGCGGGGTCACTCACAACGGGCACCCTCCTCACCCCGACGGAGAGACTGTCTTCGGTGACGGCCGCTGCGCTGAAAGAAGAGGGCATCAAGACCGTCTACGTGGTGGGGGGCCCGCTCGCGATCACGACAACAGTGGTGAAGGCGATCGAGGCCCTGACAGCCTACGGCTGCGGCGGGACCATCCCGACAGGGGGCAAGATCACCGTCACACGAATCTTCGGTGAGACCCAGTACGGGACGGCCGAGGCGATCGCAGACCACGTCGGCACCGCGGCCTCCAAGGCCTTCCCGGGCGCCTACGCGTCGACGAACGCGACAGGGGGTACCGGCAGGTACAACGACACGAAGAGCACCGGCACCGCAGCCCCCACCGGCTCGGTCCCGACGGCGATCCTGGCCTCGGGGGAGGAGTTCCAAGACGCCCAAGCCGCGTCGGTCGTCGCCTACCGCACAAAGCTGCCGCTGCTCCTCACCCCTGCGACATCGCTCTCGACGACAGCGGCCGCAGCGATCACCAAGCTCGGCGTCCAACAGGTGGTCCTCATGGGCGGCACACTCGTGGTGTCCAACTCCGTCGAGGCCGCCCTGACAAAGGCAGGCGTCTCGGTGCTCAGGCTCGCCGGCACCACCAGCACCGACACCGCCGACGAGCTCGCGCGCTTTGAGGTCGCGGGCGCGACAGCGGGCCTTTCCTGGACACCGGGCCACAGGGTGCTCGTCGCACGGGGGAACGGCTTCACCGACGGGATCGCAGGAGCGGTCCTCGACAGCCCGCACAACACCGCCACAGGCCCGGCCTCCACCGCCCGGCCGCTGCTTCTGACCGAGAGCCCGACCACGCTCGGCGCACCGCTCGTCAGCTTCTCGAGGACGACAGGCCACACAGGGATTGGGAAGACACCGTCAAAGACCATCACGAGCCTCACGGTGCTCGGCGGTCCGCTCGCCGTGAGCACAGACGTCGTCACCCAGATGGAGACAGACCTCGCACATTGAAGGAGCTGAGGCCCGTCGCCGACGCGCTTCTCGAAGGACGCACCCGGGCAGCTCCGCGCCAGCACGGCGGAGCAGTAGCCGCCCGCGGACGCGGCGGAAGGGCACGACCGGGCTGCGACGTTCGTTGCGGCCTCGGCCGCCGGACGGCGCACCGGTCGGTGACCGGCCGGCGCGGTGCCGCGTCGTGCGCGGGGCCTGACGTGGGCTGCCGCGCCGAGCCGGGGGCCGCCGGCGCAGGCCCCGAGGAGCAGCCCGAGACGAACGGGTGTTCGCTAGAGTGGGGGAGTGACCAAGAGCGCGGACCGGTATCCTCCCGGTGTGTCCGGGCGTCTCGTGATCCGGGGGGCACGCGAGCACAACCTCCAGGACGTCTCGCTCGACCTTCCTCGTGACAGGCTCATCGTCTTCACCGGCCTCTCCGGGTCGGGGAAGTCGTCGCTCGCGTTCGACACCATCTACGCGGAGGGGCAGCGGCGCTACGTCGAGTCGTTGTCCGCGTACGCACGCCAGTTCCTCGAACAGATGGACAAGCCCGACGTGGACTTCATCGAGGGGCTGTCACCGGCGATCTCGATCGACCAGAAGTCGGCGTCGCGCAACCCGCGCTCGACCGTCGGCACGATCACCGAGGTCTACGACTACCTCCGGCTGCTGTACGCGCGGATCGGCAAGCCGCACTGCCCATTGTGCGGGAGACCGGTCGCAC